>CAVCCE010000171.1:0-4106 GCA_963600555.1 Duodenibacillus sp. | reverse complement strand
CCTTGTGTAAAAATAGAATCTTGATTCGCTGTAATCGTTACAAGATATGCATCTGATTTCCTACATTCTTCAAAACAAGCTTTCAAACTATTTCTAGCTGTATATGTAACAAATATAACTACATCATCTTTTTGGACATTCATCGCTAGTGTTTGTCCTTCTCCATTGTTATTGGCAAGAACTGCATTCATATTTAACTTGATTAATCGATTTGCAAAAGAAGAACATGTAATATTAGAATCACCAATTCCATACAAATATATCCTCTTACTAGAATAGATACGATCTGTAATTCTTTCTATCTGTTGAATATCCAATGTAGAACGAATTACATCTATTGTTTCTTTATATAAAGAAGATAAGGAATTCACGACATCTAATGTATTTGAATAATTGTGGAATGGTTTATTGAAATCAACTGATTGATTTACATATTTAGATTGTTCAATATTCTTGATCAATGCTTCTTTGAATTCTTTAAATCCACTATAACCAATCTTCTGTACAAAACGAATCAAAGTACCTGTACTAACAAAAGTCTCTTTTGTTAGATCAGATACATTCATCTGACTCACTTCTACTTTATGTTCATTGATATACTCTGCGATATCTTTTTCTAACTTAGAATATCCATCTGTACTATCAATTACTTCTTGTAATGTTATCTTTCTCATAAAAAGTTCCGTATAAATTGTTGTTTTCTTGTATAAGGTTTCCATTGAACACCAGGATCATCATACTTCATGAAGTTTGTCCAAGCAGTGATCATAGATTCTGATAAACGATAATCCCTTACTGTCATATCTCTCCAACAACGATCTAGTGTTCCAAAGACATACCACAATTCTGAAGAATGGAATGCTCCTGCATCATCGCTAGGAAGTTGTCTAGAAAAGTAATACATGTAGATAGGTTTTCTAGAATACGTAGCTCTAATATTAGAGAAGTTGATACAACTTTCATAGAACTTACTTTTTCTAGCATCCATTCCTTTTTCAATTGTGATATCTTGAGAAGTCATACCAATCATATATGGAATATCATGTATCCTACCATTCTTAGCACATGAATTCATATCTTCAATCAGTACATATCCATCATTCACTGGTCCAAACGCTAATCCTTGATTTTCTTTATACAATTCAGGGAGGATTTCTACAAGTCTATCTGCCTTGACTCTTCTTAATCCCGCAACACTTTTCACTTTACAAAGTTTCTTGATTCTTTCGCTGATGGCATATGCATCTGTTAATTTCTTTGTAGAACTTAGACCATTATCAATACCTGCACCAGATTGAAATATCGCACTATGGATCATTCCTTTTGTGAGTGGTGAAGAAATCAATGCTTGTGTACTGATTGCTCCTGCAGATTGTCCAAAGACCGTGATCCTATTTTTGTCACCATGAAAGGCTTCAATATTTTCATAGACCCATTTCAATGCTTCGATTTGGTCTAACAATCCATAGTTACCTGTTGTTCTAAAATTGTTTTCTTTAGTTAATTCTTGATCAGCATAGAATCCAAACACACCTACACGATAATTGATTGTTACTAAGATCACATCATGTGAAACAAACTTATCTCCATCAAATTCCATTTCTGATCCAAATCCATGATCAAATGCACCACCATGGATCCAAAACGCTACAGGATACTTTCCTTCTTTCTTAGGTGCCCAGATATTAAGATATAAGCAATCTTCGCTTTGTTTTGGTAAAGGATATCTTTCATCTATATAGAACTCTTTCCCATAGAAACCTGAAGTAGGATCCGCTTGTGGGCATTGTGCACCAAACTCCAATGCTTGATAAACACCATCCCACTTTGCTTTCTTCATAGGCACTTTAAATCTTCTATCTCCAATTGGAGGTTCCGCATAAGGTACTCCACGAAAGATCATACTCGATACTTTCGCTTCTCCTTCTAATATTCCTAGTTTTGTCTTTACTTGTATCGTATTCATTGTAATTCTCCAAAAAAAGAACTCAGTCTTTGACTTCTTTTAGTTTTACGAAGTCAAAGAAAGAATTCTTCATAAGGTCTAGTGTCATTTGTTTTGTTTCTTCAACACTTCTTTCTCCACCAATGTCATTGACAAACATTCGAATATTAAAAGCTAAGCTCTCAGCGTAATATCGACTTAATAATTCATTCGAATATTGAGAAAGATAATCATCTTTACGATATCTCTCCAAGAACTGCATAACTAATATCCTCAAGTTATCACGAATCATATCTTCAAAGCTATTTTGTCCAGTAACATGGTAAGCAATCCGATAGAATTGTTTATTCTCTAAAAGAGTATTTAAAGAATCCGTCAATGCCTTTTCAAATTCACCACTCGCTACAGAATCTTTCGCATTCTCTACGATATCGTGATAAACGATCCAATTCAAGCAATCATATTTATCACTAAAATAGTTGTAGAATGTAGCTCTAATGACTCCTGTTTCATCACAGATCTGTTTGATCGTGATCTTTTCAAACAGGCGTTTTACCATTAGTTCTCTTAGATTCTCAGCTAAAGATATTTTCATGAGATTTTTATGATATTCCATAATTACCTCATCACTATATAAACAGTCATCAAGAAGATGCCGAAGAATACCAATAGAGCGCCACCAATCATTCCTGCGATCCTTTGATACTTCGCTCCTAAATTATAACCGATAATAAGCGCACATAACACAATCAAAAATGTAATTGAGAAAGAAATCGCAACTGCATTGATTGCACTAAAAGATAAGAAACCATATGCAGCACCTACAAAGAACGTGTCAATGCTAGTATATAAAGCAAGCTTGAATAAAGTCTTTCCATCAAATTTATCATCTAATTTTTCTTCAAAACCTTTGTTCATCTTTGATTTCACAATTAACAATGTGCCAACAAAGAATACGATACATGAGGCAATCATGATCTCAATTCTCGCTCTTTCAATACTTATTACAAATGGCTCACTTACTAAGTAGCCTAACATGAACATCGCAGTCGCAACAACCGCAAACTCCAAGGAATACAATAACATCTTTTTAAGATTCAAATTACGTAATTGCGCGCCTTTGTTCATCATAACAACAAATCCATCAATTGATAGACCTAAAAAAATCAATATCTGATGAAGAATCATTTTCAATCTCCTTTTCTTGTAGTTATTTTACATAAACTAATAAAAAAAGATGATATACAAATACAAATATTTGTATGAAAAAAGACCTGCTGGTACAGGTCCTTTTTCATCCTTATTTGTTAGGAGGGAAAGAAATTTAACTCTTTTGGAGTATCTATATAATACTTACCCCTTGTGTTAGAAATATGTTTAAATTGTGAAATGTTGGTGAAATATTACCCTTTTATAACTATCCCTAATAAACTAGCTAATGCGATTGCTTGTTCCTGGTTAACGATTACACCTTTCAAGTTCTCGGGCAATACCGCAATTCCATTGATATTACTTGTAGATAAATCAATACCACTTAATGATGTTTGATGGATCTCACATCTAGAGAAATCACAATCAACAACATTCACATCTTTTAATTGCACAGAATGTAATGAACCATCCACAAACATACAACTATCCCATTCTGTTCGATTCCACTTTGTAGAATTTAGATTCACTAACATACATTGGCAATGAATCAGTTTCACATCAGTAAAGGAACAAGCAGACAAGTCAATACCTGTCATCCTACAGTTCTTAAAGATGCATCTTCTAAATACACTTTCTTCAAAACAAGCATTTGATAGATCACAATGATCAAAGATCACATCTGCAAATAAACAAGATCTCATTGTTGTATGAATCGTAATATTAGAGAATTCACATTCATAGAATTCTGTTTGAACATGATCATCATTGATTTCTTCATCTTTATAACATTTATTATCATAACGATAATCATCAGTATCATTGATTGACATTGATTCTAATTCTTCCGAATAACTTGGTTCTGTAATTTTCTTCATGAAGGTATTTTACACATAAGAATTGTGTTATGACAATCTTCAATATAATATTCTAAATAACGTGTACCTTGTCGCTTACTCTTTCGCATATAAAAAGACATACTTTATTACAACTTTCATGTAATTCTGTATGT
>CAVCCE010000170.1:0-4166 GCA_963600555.1 Duodenibacillus sp. | reverse complement strand
TGCATATAGAGTACATGGTGGTGGATTTGCTGGAACGATTCAAGCATTCGTAAAAAAAGAAACGACAACTAAATTCATCCAACTTATGGAATCAACATTTGGGGTAGGATGTTGTTATATTTTAAGAATTCGTAATGTTGGTGGAATTCGTTTAGCATAATTAAAAAAGAGGGAAAGAAAATGTACAAGGATAACAAAATTTTATTAGGAAAAGCTAATGATACAGAAGTAAATATGTTATTGAATCAGATGAATCGTCATGGTTTGATTGCAGGAGCAAGTGGCACGGGCAAAACTGTAACTTTAAAAGTAATTGCAGAAAGTTTAAGTGATGCAGGTGTACCAACATTCATTGCTGATGTAAAAGGTGATCTTACAGGTATGCTTAATGCTGGTGATCAAGCTAGTATCCAAGAACGTTTAGATTCAATGGGAATTACTGATTTTTCTGTTAAGAGTTATCCTGTACGTTTCTTTGATGTTTATAAAGAGAGAGGAATTCCAATGCGTGCAGTCATGCAAGAAATGGATCCAGTTCTCTTATCAAGGATCTTAGATCTTACAGATGCACAAGAAGGTGTTTTAAATATTATTTTTAAGTGTGCTGAAGATCAAAATCTAGATATCATTGATTTGAAAGATCTTCAAGCTATGTGTACGTATGTTGGCGAAAATGCAAAAGATCTAACAACAAAGTATGGTACTGTTTCTAAACAATCTGTTGGTGGAATTCAAAGAAAACTTCTTGAATTAGAACAACAAGAGGGTGAAAAACTGTTTGGAATGCCTGGGTTGAATATCGAAGATCTTATGCAAGTAAATAATGGACAAGGCATCATGAATATCTTGGAATGTGAAAAACTATTCCAACATCCAATGTTATATTCTACATTTCTATTATGGTTACTAGATACGTTGTATCAGAATATGCCGGAAGTTGGAGATTGTGATAAACCTAAGATCGTATTTTTCTTTGATGAAGCACATCTTTTATTTGATAATGCATCTAAGGCATTATTGGATAAAGTTGAACAGATCGTTAAATTGATTCGTTCTAAAGGTATAGGTATCTTCTTTGTTACACAAGCTCCAACAGATATTCCTGATTCTGTTTTAGCGCAATTATCAAATCGTATTCAACATGCTTTAAGAGCTTATACGCCTGCTGAAATCAAGAGTGTTAAACAAGCTGCTTCTGCTTTTAGAGAAAATCCTGATTTAAAAACAGAAGATGTTATTACTACAATGAAGACAGGACATGCCTTAGTTTCTGTTTTAGATGAAGAAGGAGCACCAACGATCGTTCAGGAAACAAAGATCTTACCTCCAATGTCTTCTATGAATGCTGCAGATGAATCTTCTATACAAAATACGATTGCTTCTGATTCTTTAAGAAGTAAATATTGGGATGATATAGATCCTGAAAGTGCTTATGAGAAGATGGATGAATTAAAGAAACAAGCTGAAGTTGATAAACAGAAACAAGCTGAAGCAAAACAACAAGAGAAATTAGAACTAGCGAAAGCTAAAGAAGAAGCAAAACTGCAAGCTCGAAAAGAAGCACAACGTTCTAAAGAAACAAGTCGAATAGCTAGAAAGTTACAAAATAAAGCAGAGAATGAATTGATTAATATAGGAGTTCGTTCTGCTAAAAAGTTCTTGGAATCTTTCTTGAAGTAATCAAAAGCCAAGGTACTCTTGGCTTTTATGTTATAATGTTTTCATGAATAAAAAAGAAAAGTGGGCAGCTTTTAAAGCAAGTTGCCGTGTTTATAAGAGTGAGAAAACAACTTTATCTTTATATCATTCGAATGGACAAGGGGACGAAATGTTTTATTCTTTTTTAGAAGATGATATTCATTTTGTGGAATCAACATTTCAAGATATAGATGATAAATGTGGAACAAGTGCGAAAGTTATGATTTGGCTTTTATGTGTAGAAGGCAAATCTCAAATAGAAGTTGCTGAAAAATATGGTCTTACTAGACGTGCTCTTCAAGTTTCTTTGTATAAATGGATCGATGAGGTATTTGAAGATGACGATGAGTAAGTCGGATTGGCTACAATTATATAAAAAAGAGTGTAGAAAATATTTTACATATGATGCGCAATTGAAGAAGACAAAATTAGATTTAAAAGAAACAATCATAGAGATTGAAAATGTTAGATCTCCGTTAACGGATAGAGTTGGTGGACATCAAATCATTTCTCAAGAAGAAAGATTGATTGCCCTGATTGAAGTGAAGGAAGAAACAGAGCATCAAATTGATTTCTATCAAAGCATGATTGATTGGATCGTACATGTAAATAATAAAGTTACTTCTCCTGCATATCGTGCAATTACATGGCAAACGCTTATTCAAGCTAAAAATAGAACTGATCTAATGATTAATTATGATGTTGATCCTGATTATGTGTGTAAAATGAGAGACAAATTTCTAAATTACGCTCTAGATGCTGATAGTATTCAAGAATATTATGATGTAATGAAAAAGAAAAGCTTAAGTAAATGGCTTTCTGCTGGTGAATGAAATGAGACAATTTTTAACAGTTGATATTGGTCGAAAATGGTTGAGATGGGCAATCACAAATGAAAGATTAGATGTTATTAAACATGGCAAGGTTGGTTTAGACGTAGAAGATAAAGAAGTGTTCTTCCAAGCTTTTCAAGATCTTGCGGATACGTTTCGAGAGGAAGTGGAAGGTCTAGCAGTTACAATGCCTGGAGTTATTGATACAGAATGTGGTATTGCGTATTCTGGAGGCGGTTATCGCTTTATTCGAAACGAACCATTAGCGATGGAGTTAAAAGAATTGACGGGCTTAAAAACAATAATTGTTAATGATGCGAAAGCAGCTGCATTAGCTGAAATTGGATATGGTTCTTTAAAATACATTGATAATGGTGTCATGTTGATGTTGTTGGGTACTGGCATTGGTGGAGCTATCATTCATCATGGAAAGATATTTAATGGTGCTCATTTTGGTGCTGGAGAGTTTTCTTATTTAACGGATTGTTATGAAAGAAAAGATGATAATAATGATATGTTTGCGATGAGCTGTTCTTTGAATGCTTTAGTGGATCTAGTAAAAGAAACTACTGGTCAAGATAATATGAATATCTTAAAGATCATGTTTGGTTTGAATAGAGGTCGTGAAGATATTATTGATGGTGTTAAGATTTATTGTAAGAGACTTGCAAATTATATTTATAATATTCAATGCATTATTGATGCAAGTACATTTGTTATATCTGGAAATATAACAGATGAACCAGCTATTATGGATATGATAGAAAAAACAGTTGAAGAACGCTTTGTGAATGATGAGTTTAAAAATGTGTTTCAACCTGAAATCAAAGGTGTTACGTTTCATGAAGATTCAAGAAAATATGGAGCTGTTTATGAATTTATTCGTTTAGAAGAAAAAGGATTGATTTAACCTGTGGGAACACAGGTTTTTTAGGAGAATAAGAATGTTAGAAATTCCTTCATATTTAGATGATTATTTAAAAAGTAATGCATTAAATAGATTAAAAAATATCGATATGAATTGTGGTGTCAATTATACAAATTTACCATTGTTCTCTGATATTGAGCCATATACTAGATATGATCATTCTTTAAGAGTTGCTTGTATCATTGATTACTTTACTCATGATAAAAAACAAGTTTTATCTGGATTGTTTCATGATATTGCGACACCAGCATTTTCTCATACTATCGATTTTATGAATGGTGATTATTTACATCAAGAATCTACAGAATCTTATACAAAAGAACTTATTCAAAATGATCCGATTATTTCTGAACAATTGTTAAAGGAACAAATATCTATAGATGAAGTTTATGATTATCATATTTATCCTGTTGCAGATAATGATTCTCCTAAATTATCTGCTGATCGTTTAGAATATACTTTATCAAATAGTTTGAACTATGGTTTTTCTACAAAACAAGAACTTTCTGATATTTTTGATGATATCATAATTGGAAAAAATGAATACTACGAAGATGAAATGATGTTTTTACATCAAGGACAAGCGGAAAGATTTGCAGAATTAGCGTTACGTTGTGGAAAGGTATATTCATCAAAAGAAGATCGTTTTGCTATGGAAATGCTTTCTGATATTATAAAAGAATATATTGATGAAGAAATACTTAAAT
>CAVCCE010000169.1:0-4178 GCA_963600555.1 Duodenibacillus sp. | reverse complement strand
GTATAATATTAATGCTAAAAGAAACTGTGATCATAAGACATAGATTTCAATATTTTAGTACAAAGTTCTGTTATTAGATTCGCTGTATCTTTATGAACGGCAGGAGGAGAAAACTATGAACAGTCAGAAAAAACGTATTCAGCAGCTTACTTTGGCGGCTTTTTTTGTTGCCATTGAAGTAATCATGGCTATTACACCAATTGGTTATATTCCAGTAGGTGCACTTAGTATTACAACGATGCATCTACCAGTTATTCTAGCTGGTGTATTGATTGGACCAGGATTTGGTGCAGGAATTGGATTTGTATTTGGAATGACATCTTTTTTAAGAGCTACATTTCAACCAGGTATTACCTCATTTGTATTTACACCATTTGTTCAAATAGGAAACATGCATGGTAATTTCTTTTCTTTATTGATTGCGTTTGGTCCAAGGGTTTTACTTGGATGGTCATCAGGAATGATGTATCGTATTATAGTAAGAAAGACAAAGAATCAAACATTTTCCGCAATACTTTCCGCCACTATGAATACAATGATACATACGTTACTTGTATTAGGTGGAATCTGGGTATTCTTTGCGCAACCTTACGCAGATGCCTTAAGTATTACAACTGCAGCATTAGCGACTGCGTTTATCGCAACTATTACAACAAATGGTATCTTAGAAACCATCGTTGCGGGTGTTATTACACCTGTATTAACAAAAGCATTATCTTCAACAGTAGAGAGGATGGGTCTGAAAAATGGATGATAAAAAATGTATCTTGATAGGGGTGACTGGAGGAATAGCAGCATATAAGATCTGTTATTTAGTTTCTAGCCTAAAGAAACAAGGTTATGATGTAAATGTACTAATGAGTAAAGAGGCAGAAAAATTTGTTACACCTTTGACATTTCAAACATTAAGTGCGAATAAAGTCGTTACAGATATGTTTACTGTAGATTATACGCCTGATGTTCATCATGTATCTTTGGCGAAGAAAGCTGACTTATTTGTGATTGCTCCAGCGACTGCGAATGTGATTGCCAAAGTTGCTAATGGAATCGCAGATGATATGCTAACAACGACATTCTTAGCAGCGAATTGCAAGAAATTGATCGTACCTGCTATGAATACACAAATGTTAATGAATCCTATTACACAAGACAATCTAGAAAAGTGTAGAAAATATGGAATGGAAGTATTTGAAAGTGATTCTGGATATTTAGCATGTGGAGATGTTGGTAGTGGTAGACTTCCAGAACCAAAGGCAATTGAAGATTATATTAAACAAATGTTAGTGGTAGATAAATATCTAACAGGAAAGAAAATATTGATTACTGCAGGTCCAACTTCTGAAGCAATTGATCCTGTGCGTATGATTACAAATCACTCTACAGGTAAGATGGGATATTCTTTAGCGAAAGCAGCAAGAAATCTAGGAGCTTCCGTTACTTTAGTAACAGGAACAAAAGAACTAACAGATATTCGTGATGTAGATATGGTACATGTTACAAGTGCTGAAGAAATGGCAGAAGCAGTCTTATCTAGACAAGATGAGAATGATTGTTTGATCTTAGCTGCAGCAGTAGCCGACTATACACCAATTGAAGTGGCAGATAATAAGATCCATAAAAAAGATGGAGATATGTCAATTCAGTTAAAGAGAACAAAAGATATTTTAAAGACATTAGGTGAACATAAAAAAGAAGGTCAAATTCTAATTGGTTTCTCTATGGAAACAGAAAATGTCATTGAGAGAACCAAAGAAAAACTTGTGAAGAAGAACTGCGATTATATCGTTGCGAATAATTTAAAACAAGAAGGTGCAGGTTTTGGTACAGATACAAATATCGTTACTTTAATTAGTAAAGATAAAGAAATATCATTTGGAAGATTATCAAAATATGATACTTCTATGAGAATCTTTGAGAATTGTTTGAAGGGAAAATAATATATGAATATTTTAATGACAATTGATGTTGGAAATACAAATATTTCATTAGGTTTGATGCAAGGAAATGATGTCATTGGGTCATTTCGTTTAACAACAAAGACACCAAGAACATCTGATGAATTTGGGTTATGTATTAAAGAATTGTTAGATACAACAAATATCAAAGATACTGATATTGAAGCTGTTATTATTTCTTCTGTTGTACCTAAGATCATGTATTCTTTGAATTCTGCAATCGTAAAGTACCTTCACAAAGAACCAATCATTGTAGGACCTGGAATTAAAACAGGTATTTCTATTCGTACAGATAATCCAAGAGAAGTAGGGGCAGATAGAATCGTAGATATAGCTATGGCATATCATACGTACCATAAGCCATGTATTATAGTTGATTTCGGTACAGCTACTACATTTGATTATGTAAGTGAAGATGGTGTGTTTAAATATACAGTTATCGCACCAGGTCTTGGTATTAGTGCAAATGCGTTGACAAGTCAAACAGCGAAACTTCCGGAAATTGAAATCAAGAAACCAAAGAGTATCTTAAATGGTAATACGATTACAGGCATGCAAGCAGGTGTTGTATATGGATACATTGGAACAGTAGAATATATCATCAAACAAATGAAGAAAGAGTTAAAGATACAAGATTGTTTGGTTATTGCTACAGGAGGACTTGGAAAAGTCATCACTAAAGAAACGGATTTGATTGATATCTATGATCCTGATATTGCATATAAAGGTATGCGTATCTTATATGATTTAAATAAAAATTCTTAAGAAAGGGCATGAAAATGCTCTTTTATTAATGATTTTTGTATAATATTCATTGGAAAATGGGGTATTGGAAATGAAAAAACATAGAACACTTGTGAAAGTTCTAATTGTTTTATTAGTGGTTTTAGTGACTGGTGGATCAATTGGATATTTTTGCTATTTAAAACCAAAAATTGATGAATATAATTTTGTTGGTTTTGTACAAGATAAAGATGATCCAACAAAGAAACTTTATCACAATGAAAATCATGAATATGAACATGGATTAAAAGAAATTGATGGAAAACAGTATTATTTTGATGAAGATACAGGTTTCATGTTGAAAGGGATTTATGATATCAATGGTTCTAAATATATGTTTAATGATGAAGGTGTCATGGTTAAAGATTCATTAGAACACATTAACATAAACGGAATTGAACAACTCTCTTATTTTGATGAAGAAGGTAAGATGGTAAAAGGTCTGCAAGAAATCAATGGGGAACGTTATTTCTTTGATGAAGATGGTGCAGCTGTAACGAAGCAATTCAAAAGAATTATCGTAGATGATAGAGAACAGATTTCTTATTTTGATGAAGATGGTAAGATTACAAAAGGAAGAAAGAATATTGATGGTGTAGATCGTTACTTTGATGAGTATGGAAATCTATCTATTGATACTGAATATCTACAACAAGGTATTCAAAGTATCTTAGATCAATATCATGGAGATATTAGTATCTATTTTAAAGATCTTACTAGTAATGAGTCATTTGTTATGAATGATCATACTTACTATCCTTGTTGTATGATCAAAGTTCCTTCGTTGATTACGATTTATAATTGTATTCGTGATGGAAGCATCACAAAAACACCTCAAGTAGAACATTGGATTGATCTTATGATACGTATCAGTGATAATACAGCTTTCAATTCTTTAATGACATTGATTGGTGGTGGAGATGGTACAAAAGGTGTAGCGATGGTTACTCAAACTGCACGTGATATAGGAATGGAGAATACACAAGCTAGACATGGTTTAAAACCTGGTGAAAATTATTTTAGTGCAGGTGGTGCTAATCAATCTTGTGCGAAAGACCTTGGTATCGCATTTGAAAAAATCTATCGTCATGAAGTAGCTAATGATGAACTATGTGAAGAAATGATAGAAATATTAAAAACTTGTGATGATTATGAAGAATTACAGAATGGATTACCAAGTGATGTTGCTTTTGCTCATAAGACAGGTTGTGCATATGCTTTATATCATGATGGTGGTATCGTTTATCTGAATGGTAGGGAATATATTCTTGTGTGTTTTTCTGATCAAGCAAGATATACAGTCATGATGCCAGAAGTATCAAAATTTGTTTATGAGTATCAAGCAAATTTTATGCCTAGTAATATTTTTTAGTGAATTTGGGTGTCAAAATGGTGCCACAGAAGAAGAAAACCGCATAAATATGCGGTTTTTTAAGTGCA
>CAVCCE010000168.1:0-4187 GCA_963600555.1 Duodenibacillus sp. | reverse complement strand
AACGTGCTGTTAATGTAGCATGTTCTGTTGGTCTACCTTCTCTTCTTAAAAATCCACCAGGAATCTTACCAGCAGCATACATCTTTTCATTGTACAAAACTGTCAATGGGAAGAAATCTGTATCCTTTGCTTGGTTGTTAGCTGTAGCTGTAGATAAAATAACTGTATCGTTATATCTAACAATTACGCTTCCTCCTGCTTGCTTTGCAATTTCGCCGTTTTCCACTGTAATCGTTTTTCCGTGGAATTCCCAGCTCTTCTTAAACTTTTCCATTTTACTTTCTTTTCCTTTTCAACTTTTCATTTATCTAATCACGTAACATTCAAAATTATAGCACAACAATATTTATTTAACTATATAAAAAAGCTTGCATCAAGCAAGCTTTTCACTACTCTACTGATTTTAAACTTTCTACCATTTCAATAGCAGCAAGTTTCTTTTTCATTAACTGATTAACCAAAATACCAAATCCACTTGTTAGGATAACAGAAACAATCAAAGATAATGGCATTACGTCTACTCCATACATGACATAAGAGAATTGTAATTCATGCATGATCCAATGATGCAATGCTACACCTAATGGAAGACCTGCTATCGCACCTAAAATAGTTAGTACATTGTTTTCTTTGTAAATATAGGATTGTACTTCTCGTTTTCTAAATCCTAATACTTTTAAGGTAGCAATTTCTCTTTGTCTTTCTGAAATGTTGATATTCATCAAATTTCCTAATACAACAAACGCTAAAGCTAAAGATGATGCTATCAAAACAATAATAATAAAATCTAATGTCTTTACCATATTATTGAAATTCTCTAGCGTAACATCATAGAAACTAATAGATTCAACTCTATCATCACTCGCTAACATCTTTTGTAAATTTGAAGAATTATCGATAGCTGAAACGATAAACATCGTATCTGGTTCAATACTTGTGTCAAATAATTCTTCATAAAGATCTTCATTTAAGAATGCATAATGTTGAATATACATTTCAGTAATTGCTGAAACTGTCACTTCCTTTTGAACACCGTATTTACTTTCAATCGTAACGGTATCACCTATTTTAACACCTAGGTCTTCACTCAATTTTTCACTGATAACGATACCACTATCATCTATTGAAATCTCATGATGTCCTTTTCTAGTTCTTAATGTATATAACTTTGATATTTCATCATTGTCTGTAAATACCTGTGTAAGTACAGTTTCTTCAGTATCGTTATATGAAATCTTACCCGAATAAGAGACCGCTGAAACTAAACTAGCTACATCCGAATCATCTTCTACCTTTTGAATGATTTCATTTTTATCTTCTTCACTGATATCATCAGATAATTTCGCAAACCCATCATAATGCGTTATATCAGTAAATTGTAATTTAACCATTTGATCAATAGAGTCTCTTACGCCAAATCCAATAACCATTAGTGCTGTACATCCTCCAACACCAATAACCGTCATGACCAATCTCTTCTTATAACGCAATAAGTTTCTTATCGTTACTTTCCAAGTGAATGAAAGATGATTCCAAATTAAACCAATATATTCAATAAAGGATGATTTTCCAAGTTTTGGACTTGCAGGTCTTAATAGTTGCGAAGGAACTTCCTTCATTGATTTATGACATACTGAAAATGTAGTCAATAACATAACAGCTAAGAAAGATACTGTAGCAATTCCTATCAAATGCCATGGTATAAACAATTTCATGCTTGGTTCTATATACAACATCTTCCAAGCTTCATAGATGATGATTGGGAATGTTAATGTACCCAAAATAGAACCAATCACACATCCAATGATCGTTGCTAAAAATGCATAAATCAAATACTTAGAAGCACATTGAATTTCTGTATACCCTAAAGCTCTTAAAATACCAATCTGTCCCCTTTCTTCATCAATCATTCTAGTCATCGTTGTTAAACATACTAGTGCCGCAACCAAGAAAAAGAACACTGGGAAAATATTACCAATAGCTGCCATCTGATCAACAGATCCTGCATATGTTTCCATACCATAATGGCTTGTACGATCTAGTACTGTCCATTTTCCACTTTCAAGATCTTCAATATCTTGTTTTGCTTTATCAAGTTTCTCTTTTGCTTCTTCAAGTTGTTGTTTTCCAGAAATCTTTTGTTCTTCTAATTCAGATTTACCTTCATTCAACTGTGTTTCACTATCTGATAAGGTAGATTCATTTTCTTCAATTTCATTCCATCCTGAATCAATCTGAGATTGTGATGAAGATTGTGTAGATTCTAGTTGTTGATATGCTGAATCAATTTGAGATTGAGCTGTGTTCAATTGAGAAATACCATCATTGTATTGTTGTAAAGCATCATCATATTGTTGAATACTACTTCTGATTTCATCAATACTCATACCTGCTTCATCAATGATTCTTTGTTGTGTAGAATCAATGATTGAAGAAACTTGAGATACAACATACGTATCGCCATCAATAATGCCTAATTCTTTTAATTGTTTTAATGTATTTTGATAATCTTCATTATCAGTCAGATCTTCATCATTATCTGGTAATGAATTCTTGATTTGTGTCAAAGTATCATAAATATTTACTGCACTTCTTGCTTGTTCGATCTTATCAGAATTTGCATCCAATTGTTCTTTTGCTTGTTCAAGTTGTTGTTTGGCAGCTTGTAATTCATTATTTTTTTCATCTAATAAAGCTTTATTGCTAGCAATTTCAGAATTTAATGTTGATTGAGAATCTACCAATGTCTGTTTCGCAGATTCTATTTGTTCTTTTCCACTTTGTATCTGTTCTTCTGCACTTTGAATCTGTTCTTCACCATCAGAAATACCATCTTCATATTCTTTTAAAGCTTCTTTATATTCTTCATATCCTTCTTGATATTCTTCTTTTGCTTGTTCAACGATAGAATCTCTTCGATTCTTACTTTGAACGATTCCAAGATCTTGAATATCTTCTTTTACTTCTGCACAATAATCCTTATATTCATCTGAGAAAGCATACATTGACTTACCCTCTTTTGTTAGAACATTGATTTCAGTATAGTAATCTAAAGAAAATGCTTCTTCAGGAATATATAGATATGTAGCGATATATTGATTAGATAATGTTGATGTTTCTTTTGTTTCATTAATATACAAAGGTGTGTCAATTAATCCAACTACAGTCACCTTTTCTACATTTAAATAATCATCAAGATCATCATCTGGTCTAGATAAAGTCAACTCATCACCAATTGAAAAAGTTGCCGCCATATCTGTACCTTTTTCTGCTAAGACTTCATTTTTATTTTGAGGCAATCTACCTTCTTTTAATACAAATTGATTGATCGTACTATTTTCAGAATAAGAATGAACACGAGTTACCTTTGATGCATTAGAACTATTCGCAAGTACATCGACAAACTTGCTACCTTCAGCCTTATCAACTTTGCTCATTTGAGATACAGCATCTACATCCTCATCATCAAATCCATAATTCGAATAGATCGTAATATCTTTTAGATTTGTTTCATCCGCATAGGCATCAACATTTTTTCCCATGATATAAGAACTACCAGAAACGCCTACGAAAAAAGCAACACCAATAATGATGATTGCCATTAATGAAAAGAATCTTCCTTTCGTATTACGGATCAGTCTTAAAGTATCCTTTTTTTGTGTCTTATTAAGCTTTACCATTCTATCGTATCTATATCTTGAGGATGTTCATTCACTATATCAGAAACAATCTTTCCGTTCTTTACCCTTAAAACTCTATCTCCCATTGGAGTAATCGCTAAATTATGTGTAATAACAACTACTGTCATATTCTGTTTTCTACAAGTATCCTGTAGAAGCTTTAATATCTGTTTTCCTGTAACGTAATCCAAAGCACCTGTTGGTTCATCACAAAGTAATAACTTTGGATTTTTCGCCAATGCTCTAGCAATCGCTACACGTTGTTGTTCACCACCTGATAATTGGGATGGAAAATTATTTTTTCTATCACTTAATCCAACTTTATCTAAAGTCTCTGAAGCATCTAATGGTTCTTTACAAATTTCAGTAGCTAATTCTACATTTTCTAAAGCTGTAAGATTTTGTACCAAGTTATAAAACTGAAATACAAAACCAATATCATAACGACGATAATCCGTTAATTGTTTTTCATTCAACGAATCAATCCTTTTATCATCAACTAATATC
>CAVCCE010000167.1:0-4214 GCA_963600555.1 Duodenibacillus sp. | reverse complement strand
GCATTAAGAGCATCAGAAATCAAAGCAGATGCAATTCTTATGGCTAAAAATGGTGTTGATGGCGTATATAGCGCAGATCCTAAGAAAGATCCTACAGCAACACGTTATGATCATTTAACATATATGGATCTATTGAACAAGGGTCTACAAGTTATGGATTCTACAGCTACTTCTATGTGTATGGATAATAACATGGAACTTGTTGTATTTAACATGAATGAAAAAGGAAATATTGTAAAAGCTATGAAAGGTGAAGCAGTTTGCACCCGTATTAACAAGGAGGAAAAATAATGGCTTATCCAATTATCGACAGTAGTACTGTCAAAATGAATAAGGTAATGGATCATTTAAAAGAGGAACTAGCACAGGTTCGTACTGGTATGGCAAATCCTAGTATGTTGAATCGTGTTGAAGTTGATTATTATGGTTCACCAACACCTTTAAATCAAATCGCAGGTATTTCAGTTCAAGAAGGTAGAACATTAGTTGTCAAACCTTATGATCCATCTTCTTTAAAAGGAATTGAAAAAGCATTGAATGAAGCTGACTTAGGTATGGCTCCACAGAATGATGGTGCTGTAATTCGTATGACAGTTCCACAATTAACAGGTGAAACTCGTAAAGAACTAGCTAAGAAAGTTAGTAAGATTGCTGAAGAATGTAAGGTCCAGATTAGAAATATCAGAAGAGATGCTAACCAAGCTATCAAGAAAGATAAAGAAATGGATGAAGATACACAGAAGGATGCAGAAAATGAAGTTCAGAAGTTGACTGATAAGTTTACTAAGGATATTGATGCAGCTTCTAAGAAGAAACAGGACGAAGTTTTAACTGTTTAATATGAATACAAACCGGTTCAATTGTTTGAATCGGTTTTTCTTTATTGAAGAAACTACGCTATAATATAGGCATTAAGTTATGGAGTGAAAATTATGTTGAAGAAATGTGATCATGTTGCCATTATCATGGATGGTAATGGTAGATGGGCAAAAGCACAAGGAAAACCAAGAACAGCTGGACATCTTGTTGGAGCTGATAATGTTAGAACGACTGCGATTGCTGCTAATGATTTAGGTGTTAAATATTTAACTTTATATGCTTTTTCTACTGAGAATTGGAAAAGAAGCCAAGATGAGGTTAGCTATATCATGAAGTTACCTGCAATTTTCTTTAAGAAATATATGCAAGAATTTCTAGATAGAGGATATAAGATGAACATCATTGGTGAACTTGACATGTTACCAAAAGCTACACAAAAAGTTTTATATGATGCGATGGAAGAAAGTAAGAATAATACAGGTCTAAATTTAAATATCTGTATGAATTATGGATCTCAACGAGAAATCTTATTAGCTGCAAAACATTACGCAAAGGATGTGTTAGAGGGAAAAGCTGATTTAGATCTTGATGAAGAAGGCTTTGAAAAGTATCTCATGACAAAAGATTTTCCACCTGTTGATCTTTTAATAAGGACGAGTGGTGAAGAAAGAATATCTAATTATCTTTTGTGGCAGATTGCTTATGCAGAATTAGAATTTATTCCTGAATCATGGCCTGAGTTTACACCGGAAGTTTTAAAGAGATGTTTGGAAGAATATACAAAACGTGATAGAAGATTTGGAGGGGTTACAAATGAATGAAAAGATGAAAATCAAAACGATTGCGGCAATCGTAATCATATTGATAGTCATACCTCCTTTAGCTTTTGGTGGATGGTTATTAAAATTATTAGAAGTATTGATTGCTCTTGGTGCAGCTTATGAAGCTAGTAAAGTTGTAACAAGTAAACCAGATTATATTGGTACTGCTCTTTGTTTAGTTGCAGAACTTTCTATGATGTTTGTTTCTGGAGAAGAATTTTCAGCTGTTATCGCAATATGGTTAGTAATATTATTTATTGTTGAATTATTGAAGGGCAAAGTTGCAACAGATACAGTAGTATATCCTTTTGTTATTACGGTACTTGTTGGTATTGCATTGCGTTGTGTGGATCAAGTGTATGAATTAACTTTTTCTGGACCACTTGTCATGTTATACATTTGTCTAGCATGTTTTATGTGTGATACAGGGGCTTATTTCTTTGGCGTTGCTTTTGGAAAGCATAAGATGATTCCAGAAGTTTCTCCTAATAAGACATGGGAAGGATCTGTTGGCGGTTATGCTACAGGCTTAGTATCTTCTTTGATTTTTGGAGTTGTATTCTTAGGAGAATTTCCACTAATATTAATTATTTTAGGAAGTGTCGTTCTACCATTAGTTGCTCAAGTTGGTGATTTATCTTTTTCTTCAATTAAAAGAAGATTTGATATTAAAGATTTTTCGAACTTGATTCCAGGACATGGTGGTATATTGGATCGTGTTGATTCATTGATATTTTGTTTGATGGTTTTCAATGCGTTAATGATCTTAGTAGGAGTTATTTAATGAAAAGATTGGTTTTATTGGGTGCTTCAGGTTCTATTGGAACACAGACAGTTGATATTATTCAACAACATCCAGATTTATTTGAATTAGTATCCTTTGGTGTAGGTAAGAATATAAATAAAGCAAAAGAATATTTATCATTGTTTCCTAATATTACTACATTTTCAGTAGGTTCAAAAGAAGATGCTGAAGCACTACAAAAAGAATATCCAAATAAAAAAGTATTATTTGGTGAAAGTGGAATGGAAGAACTAGTTTCTAGAGATAACTATGATGTATTAGTAAATGCATTGGTTGGATTTGCTGGTTTTCTTCCTACATTAAAAGCTATTGAAACAAAACATAACGTTGCCTTAGCAAATAAAGAAACACTTGTATGTGGTGGAGAATTGATCAATAAGGCATTGAAAGAAAATGAATGTGAATTATATCCTATTGATTCAGAACATTCAGCAATTTGGCAATCATTAAGAGGAAATAAAAAAGAACAAGTAAAAAGACTATTGATAACTTGTTCAGGTGGTGCTTTTAGAAATAAAAGCAGAGATGAATTGAAAGATGCTACTGTTGAAGAAGCACTTGCTCACCCAAACTGGTCAATGGGAGCCAAGATTACAATTGATTCTGCTACACTAATGAATAAAGGTTTTGAAGTGATTGAAGCACATTGGTTATTTGGAATTCCATACGAAAATATTAGTGTATTGATGCATCCGGAAAGTGTTTTACATAGTGCAGTAGAATATGTTGATCATAGTGTCATTGGTCAACTTGGTGCACCTGATATGCGTTTACCTATACAATATGCTTTGACATATCCTGATCGTTATTCTTATCAATTAGATACACCGTTAGATTTAACAAAATTAGGAACATTGCATTTTGATAGACCAGATACTGATCGTTTTCCGTTATTAGCTTTAGCTTTTGAAGCTGGTAAAAAAGGTGGCAATTTAAATGCAGTCATGAATGCAGCAAATGAAGTGGCTAATGCAGCATTTAGAAATCATGAAATACCATTTTTAATGATTGAAAAAATCGTTATAGATGCTGTCCATTCTGTTCCTTTTAAAGAACTGAAAACTGTTCAAGATGTTATTGATGCAGATACTTGGGGTAGGGAATATGCATTAAAGATTGTTGAAGGAGTTCAAAAATGACAATTATTTATTTCTTACTTTTATTAAGTGCAATCATATTGATTCATGAAGCTGGACATCTAGTTGCTGCGAAGTTTTTTGGTGTATATTGTTATGAATATTCTTTTGGAATGGGACCTCTTCTATTCAAAAAGAAGGGAAAAGAAACACAATATTCTCTTCGTTGTTTACCAATAGGAGGATATGTAGCGATGGCTGGAGAACAAGATGGGGATGAACTTTATCCTGATGTTGTAGTGCCAGAAGGCAGAAGATTAACAGATAAGAAACCATGGCAAAAGATCATTATTATGTTAGCGGGTGTATTTATGAACTTTATTCTAGCGTATTTGATCTTTACATTTGTAAGTTTATACAATGGACAAATAGCAATTAGTCCTGAACCAGTCATTGCCCAGGTCGTTGAAAATTCTCCAGCAGAAAAAGCTGGTTTTCAAGCGGGAGACAGAGTTGTTGAAGTTATTAAATCGGACGGCAGTTCATATGAACCTGATACTTTCTTAGAAATGAAATCTTATATTGATGAAGATTCGGAAACAACATTTAAAGTTGATCGTGATGGGGAAACAGTTACGATTTCTGTTACACCTGAATATGATGAAGAAAGTAAAAGTTATCTGATAGGTATAC
>CAVCCE010000166.1:0-4230 GCA_963600555.1 Duodenibacillus sp. | reverse complement strand
CAGAAGAGAATCCAGCATTTGTACTTGTATCCCACTGCATTGGACTTCTAGAACCCGTTCTAAAATATCCTCCTTCTATAGAATAAGGTACCTCCACATAACGCATACCAATTTCATCACCATAATACACAAATGGAACACCTGGCATTGAGAATAAGAATGCAAATGCTACTTTCATTTCTTCCTGTGTTAAAGTCTTTGCCATACGATTCATATCATGGTTACCACTAGGAATACAGATCATTCCACCATTATCACATGCTTTCTTGTAATTCACTTGATATAGATCCCAGAATGGTTTTAGATCACCTTCCCCTTTTGAAGAAAAGTAAGGCTTATCTGTTCTAAATAAATCTGGATAATGAGATGGCCCAAAGTGTAATAAGAAGTCCATATCAAAACCACCCTCTAGTGCTTTATCTGGTTCTCCCCATTCACTTACCATGACTGCTTCAGGATATTCTTTCTTCAAGAATCCAGATATATCTTTCCATAAAGAAATCGTACCTTTCCCTTCTGGATCATTCTTCACTAAGCTTCCAGCCATATCTACTCTAAATCCATCACACCCAATTCCTAGCCAGAAACGCATGATATTTTTTAGTTCTTCACGAGTTGATAACGGTCCTTCATCATTCATTCCTTGTTGCCAATCCTGACCTTCATCCTTGTTGTAGAAACCATAATTCAACGCAGCTTGTGCTGTAAAGAAATTTACCGCAACTGCACCATCTCTGTCATATCCTCCACGATACCATCCAGCGATGCTTCCAATTCCATTCGGAGCATTCCAAACTGTATCAGACCAAATATAACGATCAGTATATACATTCTTTTCAGGTTTACAAGATTCTTTAAACCATTGATTTTCATTTGATGTATGTCCTGCCACTAGATCAATAATGACATGCATATCTCTTTTATGAGCTTCTTCAAACAGATGTTTTAAATCTTCGTTTGTTCCATATCTTTCAGCAACTTTATAGAAATCCCTAACATCATATCCAGCATCAACAAATGGAGAATCAAAACATGGATTCAACCATAAAGCATTAAAACCCATATCTTGAATATATTCTAATTTTTCAATAATTCCAGGAATGTCTCCTATTCCATCCGCATTTGTATCATTAAATGATTGTGGATAAATTTCATAAAACACTGCATCTTTTAGCCATTGCGACATAACTATACCTTCTTTCTAATATGTTAGATCTTCTCCATTTGTTTGAATAACTTTCTTCATCCATTCAAATGAATCTTTCTTATATCTCTTTAATGTACCATTACCTTTATCATCCATATCTACATAAACAAAACCATAACGTTTCTTCATTTCACCAGTACCTAATGAAACGAGATCAATTGGTCCCCACATCGTATATCCAAAGCATGGCACATGATCGATGTTAATTGCGTCTTTGATTGCTTGAAAATGATCTGAAAGATACTTCACACGATATGGATCATGAACTTTCCCATCTTCTAGTTTATCAATCGCACCTAATCCATTTTCAATAACGAATACTGGTTTTTGATAACGATCATAAAGTTCATTCAAACAATATCTTAATCCTAATGGGTCGATTGGCCATCCCCATGGAGTTGCTTCTAAGTAAGGATTTGTTTCACCACCCATGATTTCCATAGGATCCATAGTAGTGAAATGATCTGAAGTAATCGTTGTAGAACGATAATAAGAGAAAGAAACAAAATCCAATGGATAATTCTTGATATATTCAAGATCACCATCTTCAATCTTTAAATGAACATTCTTTTCTTCAAAGATTTTCTTTGAATAATTTGGATATTCTCCTCTAGCCATGACATCAATAAAAAAATAATTCATTCTACGATGTTCATAACACGCAAATATATCTTCTGGTTTACATGTAGCTGGATACATTTCACTCATCGCAAACATAGCACCAAAGATAGCTTCAGGCATGATCTCATGTCCAATCTTGATTGCCTTTGAACTAGCAACAAACATATGATGTTGGCATTGATAGAATGTTTGTGGCGTTTCTTCATGAATTCCCAATTTAGAATAACCATGAATTGCGTTTAGTTCATTAAACGTTAACCAATATTTACATTTTCCTTTATATCTTTCAAATAATGTCTTTGCGAATTTCACATATGCATCGATTACTTTACGATTATTCCATCCATCATATTTTCTAGCTAATTGATCTGGCATTTCATCATGACAAATCGTAATCAATGGTTCTATGTTGTACTTATGACATTCATCAATGACATCCTCATAGAACTTTAATCCTTCTTCATTTGGTTCATCTTCTAAACCAGTTGGATAAATACGTGACCAACATGTAGAAAAGCGAAATACATTAAATCCCATTTCTGCCATCAATGCGATATCTTCTTTATAATGATGATAGAAATCTACAGCTTGATGAGATGGATAATATGCATCTTCATACATTTCTGCTTCAGCGCCTTCTGGAAAAGATTCTAAAGAATTAACTGTACCTCTAGAACCATCTTTTAACTTCAATGTAATTTGTCTTTTCTTCGAAACAGAACCATCTGTCACAAAATCTTGAGAGTTGATTCCTCTACCGCCTTCATTAAATCCACCTTCATATTGGAAATCAGCAGTAGCACCACCCCATAAAAAATTATCCGGAAATCTTGAATTCATAAATCCTCCCAATTATATAAATATTCCTTACAAATAGTTTATCTCAAAAACAGAACAAAAAAAGAGAAGTTTTTATGAAACTTCTCTCATTTATCATTACTTAGATAAGTAGTCAGCTACATACTTACCAGATGTTAAAGCCCAACCATTGTTAGCTCCAGATGGAGAGTCATCACCCATCTGACCACCAATGATTTCTCCAGCAGCGTATAAGCCTTCGATTGCCTTACCATTTGTATCAACTACTTGAAGATTACCATCAACATCTAAGCCACCCATTGTTGTAGCATAACGAGCCTTTTGTTCAACGATGTAGATATTACCTTCTTCAAATTCAGCTGTTAGATAATCTTTTCCACGTCCGAAATCTTTATCTTCACCCGCTTCAACATAACTATTGAATGTTTCAATTGTCTTAGTTAAAGCATCACCATCAATACCAGCTGCTTCAGCTGCTTCCTTAGCAGTAGAACCAGATGTAAAGATTGGTTCACTAGATCCATTGTTAGCAACATAAGAATCAATTGTTTCTTCTGTTAGACCAGCGGCAGTAAGCTTTGTCTTCCATTCATTGAATGTTGTTTCATCCATAACAAGATACAATGTTTCACCTTCTTGTTCTTGTAACTTTTCAAGGATTTCATGGTTACTAGCCTTTTCGTTAACAACTCTTTCACCCTTGTTGTTTACTAAGATTGCTGCCTTTGTGAATGCAGTGATATTACCAGCAATCGTACTCTTTGCATGTTTAGAACTTGTTTCAACACCATTTGGATATTCTTTGATGTATTCCATATGTGTTGTACCAGCATTAACTTGTTCTGTAGCCATGATGAGACCTTCACCATTAGAAGAATCTAGACCATAGAATAAACCTTCTTCAGCACTAGCAGGTAATAAATCACTATTATTACCATAACCACCAGTAGCGAGAATAACGCTATCAGCTGTCAAAGTATATTCTTTGCCCTTAGCTGTTTCAGCCTTAACGCCTGTAACAGCACCATCTTCTGTAATCAATTCCTTAGCTGTTGTATTAAGCAATACAGTTGCTCCAGATTCATCGACCTTGCTAGAAAGGATCTTAGCAGCACCAGCACCACCATCAACATAAGCTAATTCTCTATCAACAGAATATTCAGCTAACTTATGTAATCCGCCTTCCATGTTATATTCAACACCAACTGTATCTGTTAACCAGTCAGTTGTAGAGCCAACATTTTCAGCATAGATACTTAATAGTTCAGTATCATTTAAGTTATCACCATTCTTTAAGAAATCTTCTTCCATAGATTCAGCAGAGTCATTAGAAACACCAGCTTCTTCCTGAACCTTTGAACCTTGAACGACCTGGTTACCACCAGATACACGAATAGTACCACCTAATGAAGATGTTTTTTCAACTAAGATAACTGACTTACCTTGTTCTTGTAGACGAATCGTAGCACTCATACCAGCAGCACCGCCACCAACAACGATTAGTTCAACTTCTCTCATCATTATTCCTCCATGCACCCATGTGCTACGAGAATTTCTGAATCCTCTCCACACTGTGTTACTTT
>CAVCCE010000165.1:0-4244 GCA_963600555.1 Duodenibacillus sp. | reverse complement strand
CTTCTAATACGTTTTCTGGACTTATCATCGGTATCTTATTAACAATTTTACTTCAATCAAGTAGTGCAACTACCGCAATCGTCATTGGGCTTGTTAGAGCTGGATTGATGTCTTTAAATCAAGCAGCTGGAGTTGTATTAGGAGCAAATATTGGTACAACAGTTACTTCATTCTTGATTTCTATTAGTTTAGATAAATATGCAATGTATATCGTATTTTTTGGAGCATTGTTAATTTGTTTTGGCGGAAAACAAAAAATCAAATATCTTGGAAATGTCATTCTAGGATTTGGATTAATATTCTATGGCATGGATGCCATGGGTACAGCTTTGGCAGAATTAAAGCAATTACCTGAATTTACAAGTTTCGCATTAAGTATGGCTTCTAATCCATTATTAGGATTCGTTGCTGGCATATTGATTACTGCTGCTTTACAATCATCTGCTGCTACGATTGGTGTCATTCAAAAATTATATGATGCAGGGGCAGTATCATTAGGAGCATCAATTCCATTTATGTTAGGAGCAAATATTGGTACTACTATGACAGGTATCTTAGCTTCCATTGGTGGAAGTACTGCCGGTAAACGAACTGCTGCTATGCATACCATCATGAATATCATCGGTGGAATCATTGGTATGATTTGTTTGATTCCATATACAGCTTTCATACAAAATGTATTTGGATCATTGAATCCAATGATGCAGATAGCTGTAGCGAATATTATATTTAAAACTGTAACAACATTATTATTTGTTCCATTTGTTAATAAACTTGTAGCTTTAGTTAGAAAAGTCGTTCCTGGAAAGGAACCTGAACTCATGGAAGTTGACATTGATGAGCTTGATACTAATGTTGCTTCAGTTCTTCCATCTTACGCATTAAAACAAGGACAACAAGCACTTCTTAAAATGAGTGATGTTGTAAAGGAAGACATTAAACAAACACAAAAGTTCTTAAATGAAAAAGGAACTGATGAAGACATGGAAATCTTAAAAAGAAACGAATCCATGTGTAATAAGTTTGATAAGAAGATTACAGAATATCTAATTGAATTATCAGTTCAACCGAATCTAACAGAACAAGATATCTTAGATAACAGATTATACCTTGATACAACTAAGAACTTAGAAAGATTAGGAGATCTCGCTATCAATTTAGGCGAATTCTATAACATGGTCTATACAGATGAACATGTATTTACTAGCTTTGCATTAGATGACTTAAATACAATGTATAATCAATTTATAGAAATGTTTGATCTTACAGTAGAGATTTTTGTTACAAAGAATCAGATTGCTTATGGCAAATTATTAGCTTTAGAAGATAAAATGGATCAGCTAGAATATGATGCTCGTGAAGCTCATTTCAAGAGAATGAGCAATCAAACATGTACTTCCCCTATTGCAGAAAGTGTATTCTGTGATATCTTAGGTACACTTGAACGTATGGGAGATCATTGTTGTAATATCGCAAGAGCTTCTGTTACAAGTGAATCAAAAACAGTAGAACCTGATGCAGACTAAAGGACACATTGAAGTGTCCTTTTATTTGTGTTCATATCTTTCAATGATCTTTTGAACTAATGGGTGTCTAACAACATCGTCACTACTTAGATGTACAATAGAAATTTCATCTATATCTTTTAAGATTTCACTTGCTTCTTCTAGGCCACTTTTCGTTTTATGATCTAGATCAATTTGTGTAATATCACCTGTAATGATCATTTTAGAATTAAAACCAAGACGTGTTAAGAACATCTTCATTTGCGAAGTTGTTGTGTTTTGTGCTTCATCTAAGATAACATAACAATCATCTAGTGTTCTTCCTCTCATGTAAGCTAGTGGAGCAATCTCAACAGTTCCTTTTTCAATTAGAACTTCTGTCTTTTCATTACCAAGCATAACATGTAATGCATCGTATAAAGGCGTTAAATACGGATCGACTTTTTCTTTTAGATCACCTGGTAAAAAACCAAGATTTTCTCCAGCTTCTACCGCAGGTCTAGTTAATACGATACGTTTCACTTCACCTTTTTTCAATGCGGTAACAGCTTGAATAACAGCTAAATATGTTTTACCAGTACCAGCAGGTCCAATAGCGAAAACGATTGGATTTTTTTGTAAAGCCTTAACAAATTCAAGTTGTCCTTTTGTTTTAGGAATGATTACTTTACCAGCTAATGTTCTACCAACAACATGTTCATTCATATCATTCATATCAAAGTCTTCATTTCTTGTAACCATGCGATAATTATAAATGACATCTTGTTCTGTAATTGTTTTACCATTCTGAGCTCTTGTTAGTAATTTTGCGGCTATCTTTGCGATGTTCATTTTCGTGACTTCATCACAATCAGAAATCATTAATTTTTCATTTCTAAAAGAAATATTTTTACCACAACATTTTGATAATATCTTTAAATTAGAATCATTAGGACCACAGAAAGACATATAAGCTTGTTCATCTAATCCATTAAATTCTAGTATTTCACTGTTTGTATTCAATTTTATATCTCCTTGATTCATAACTATTTTAAATCAAAATTAAATATAAAAAAAGATGAGCCTTGCTCATCTTCTTACTTACCTCTTCTTCTAGCCTTACGAGCTGCTTCACTCTTAAGCTTTCTCTTGATTCCAGGTTTTACATAGTATTCTCTCTTACGAGCTTCTGCTAATGTACCATTACGACTAACCTGACGCTTGAAGCGGCGTAATGCATCATCTAAATTTTCGTTTTCTTTTACGATTACTCTTGCCATTGTTACTCACCGCCTTCCCGTTTCGTACTTATCTAGTATATCATAATAAGTTTCTTATATGCAAATCATTTTTTGAAATCTTTTAGGTCATTATTTTGATGATAACCTAGTCCATTCTTACGCATAATAAAGTAAGCAATTGTAATAACAATGACCGTTATGATCCAACTGATTGGATATGCCATCATTAAAGTATTAAAACTTCTATGTGTATTAAAATACGTAAATACATAAGTAATTCGAACACCACAAATTCCAACTAAAGCAATGATTGCTGGAGTCAAAGATTCTCCATAACCTCTCATTGCCCCAGAAATGATATCTATCGTTCCATTTACCACTTCAAAAGATAAGATCCAAAAGATTCTCTGATAACCATATGCAATAACTTCTGGATCAGAATTAAAGATTGATAATAATGGTTTGCCAAACAAAATAATCAAGAATGAAACAGCACCACCAATGATCCAACTTTCAACTAAAGATAATAATAAAGTCTTATGACATCTTTTTGGTTCATTAGCACCATAATTTTGGCCTATGATCGTAGTACAAGCTTGTGAAAAACTATTTACAACATAATATCCAATGATTTCTAAATTGCTGGCTGCAGAACTACCTGCTACTACATCTGTTCCTAAGGAGTTTACAGAAGTTTGAATAATTATATTTGAAACAGAGAATACCATTCCTTGAATTCCTGCAGGAACACCTATTTTTAGCATTTCTTTTAATAGATGTGGATGTATCTTCAAGTGTTTCCATTCAATATTTAATGGTGTTTTCCCTTTCAGCAAGAAAATAAATAGTAGAACGGATGATATCAAATTTGAAATAACGGTTGCACAAGCAACGCCATTCACTGTCATTCCAACAACAATAACAAAGAATAGATTCAAAATGACATTGATGATTCCAGAAGCAACTAAACAAAATAACGGTGTTTTTGTATCTCCTTGTGATTGAAAGATAGCTGCTTCAAAATTATATAAAAGGATAACTGGCATTCCAACTAAATATACTCTTAGATATAAAACTGCCATACCAAAACAATCTGATGGAACACCCATCAATTCTAAAATATACTTAGAAATGATTTCACCAAATATAAGAATCAAAAATCCTGAAATCAACGCAACAAGAATCGCTGTATGTGCCGCATTTTCTGCACTTTCTTTGTCTTGTTTCCCCGTATATCTAGAAATAACGACATTTGCCCCTAAAGAAATACCAGTAAATAAAGTAATCATGATATTCACAACTGGTGAATTAGCACCAACTGCAGCCATTGCCTCTTTTCCAACAAATTGGCCAACGACAGCTACATCTGCAGCATTAAATAATTGTTGTAGAATACCACTTAACGCAAGTGGTATTGCGAGTAATAAAATCTTATCCCACAAAGAACCATGGGTCATATCTAACTTCTTCATTTAATTCCCCTTTTATACAAAATATGAAAGACACACAGGATTCTGTA
>CAVCCE010000164.1:0-4245 GCA_963600555.1 Duodenibacillus sp. | reverse complement strand
CGTATGTTCTGTAGATAAATCAGTAGAATTTGTTATATCTGTTACTTCACTACCATCATCGTAGATTAATGAATATTTGATACTTGGAACATCACTTTCTTCATTATTATCTGTATCCGAAGAATCTTCTCCCCATGTAATGAATTCAGTTTCACCAGTAGATTCATCCCCTTGTGTTTCTGTTTCATCAACGACAGGTTTAGATGCTTCTTCTGTAGGTTCTGGTGAATTATTTACAGAGCCATCTGTAGTTCCTTCATCCACTCCATATCCATCATCTAATCCATAATCATCAATAGCATAATCGCCATCCGTTTCTCCTTCTGCAGGATAGGCAGTCTCATCACCTTCCGCATGAATCAACATTGTTCCATTATTAAATACGATCATACAAGAAAGTAAAATTGATATAATTTTTCTCACCATAGTATTCCCCTTTAAAACTCATTACTGAAAAGTATGATAAAAACACCTTTTCACGCATGAAATTATAGCACAATATCATACAGGTTATTAAAAAGGTATGTAATGAATTACACACCTTACTTACCTAAAACTTAAATGTATCCTTTAAACCTAACCACTTCTGATCTTTATCAGATAGATTTAAAGCTGTCCCATCATCTAAATGATATCCTTCTCCACTCGCACTACCTTGGTATGTTCCTTCTAAGTGAGGCCATTCAATACCAATCTCTGGATCATTCCAAGCAAGTCCACCTTCATCATTCGCATGCCAGAAGTCATTTACTTTATAACAGAATTCAGCTTCATCACTTAATACTAAGAAACCATGTGCGAATCCTTCAGGGATCAAGAACTGTTTCTTGTTTTCTGCAGTAAGTTCTACACCATACCATTTACCATATGTCTTAGAATTACTTCTTAGATCAACTGCAACATCAAATACAGAACCTCTAACAGCTCTTACTAACTTACATTGTGGGAAGTTCTTCTGAAAGTGAAGTCCTCTCAATACACCTTTGACTGACATAGATTGATTATCTTGTACAAACTTGATATCAAATCCTGCTTCCTTCATATCATTTTCATTATATGTTTCCATGAAGTAACCTCTGTTATCTCCATGAACTGCAGGTGTAATGACACAAAGTCCTTCAATTCCACCAACATTCTTTTCTACACTGATTTGTCCCATCTTATAGATTCTCCATATCTAATTCATCAATATATCTCTTAACAGCATCTTGCCATGTAGGTAATGGTGTAAAACCATTCTCTACTAATTTAGATTTATCTAATCTAGAGTTAAATGGTCTAGCAGCTTTACTCAAACCATATTCTTCTGTTGTTACTGGAGTAACCTTTGTAGTATATCCAGCTACTTTATAGATTTCTTTTGTAAAGTCATACCAAGAAATATAACCACCTTCATTTGTTGCGTGATAGTAACCATACTTCTCCGTTTCAATCATATCAACAAGTAATCTAGCTAGATCAAATGTATATGTTGGTGTACCAATCTGATCATTAACGACCTTGACTTCATCATGGTTCTTACCAACCTTCAACATTGTCTTAATAAAGTTCTTACCATTCTTGCCAAATACCCAAGCAATACGAACAATAAAGTATTTCTCTAATGTATTAGATACTGCTAGTTCACCTTCTAGTTTTGTTTGACCATAGATGTTTAATGGCTTATAGTCCTTACAATCCGGTTGCCAAGGTTCTGTACCTTGTCCATCAAATACATAGTCTGTAGAAATATAGACCATCTTCGCATCAATTACCTTAGCCACATCAGCGATATTCTGTGTACCTCCAGCATTGATAGCTCTAACTTTTTCTACCTTATCATCATCTTCTGCCATATCAACTGCAGTCCAAGCAGCACAATGTACAATGACATCTGGGTTCACTTCTTTGATAACTTTTTCTACAGCTTCTTTATCTGTAATATCCAAAGAGACATAAGAAGCCGTTGTAACATAACTTCCATCCATTACACCAGAATATACTGGAGTAATATCTGTACCAACACCTTCATAACCTCTCTTGTTTAATTCATTCATGACATCGTGGCCTAACTGACCACATACACCTGTAACAAATACCTTCATTACTTAATTACTTCTTTCTTTCCATACATTTCATCATAGTAGTTCTGATAATCACCAGAAATGATGTCTTTCCACCATTCTTCATTATCTAGATACCACTTGATTGTCTTCTTGATACCATCTTTGAACATTGTTTCTGGTAACCATCCAAGTTCAGCGTGGATCTTAGCTGGATCAATAGCGTATCTTTGATCATGTCCTTTTCTGTCAGTAACATGTGTAATCAAAGATTCAGGCTTACCTAATTCTTCAAGAATGATCTTAACAATGTCGATGTTTCTCATTTCATTGTGACCACCAATGTTGTAGACTTCACCAACTGTACCCTTACGGATGATCAAGTCAATTGCCTTACAATGATCTTCAACATATAACCAGTCTCTTACATTCAAACCTTCACCATAAACAGGTAATGGTTTATCAGCTTGAGCATTGGCAATCATCAATGGAATCAACTTTTCAGGGAACTGATAAGGGCCATAGTTATTAGAACATCTAGAGATAGTTGTAGGTAATCCAAATGTTCTATGATATGCGTTAACTAATAAGTCTGCACCTGCCTTAGAAGATGAATATGGAGAAGATGTATGTAATGGTGTTGTTTCTGTAAAGAACAAGTCTGGTCTATCTAGAGGTAAATCACCATATACTTCATCTGTAGATACTTGATGGTATCTCTTAACACCATACTTTCTAGAAGCATCCATTAATACAGATGTACCAATGATATTTGTTTCTAAGAAGATCTCTGGATTTTCAATTGATCTATCTACATGAGATTCAGCTGCGAAGTTAACTACGATATCTGGTTTTTCTTCAGCGAAGATCTTATCGATAGCTTCTCTATCACAAATATCTGTCTTATAGAACTTGAATTGAGGATTGTCCATGACATCCTTCAATGTCTTTAAGTTACCTGCGTATGTCAAAGCATCTACGCAAATGATTTTATCTTCTGGATGTTCTTTTAATTCTAAGAATACAAAGTTACTTCCAATAAATCCTGCACCACCTGTTACTAAAATGTTCATGTCTTATTTCTCCTTCTTTTGTTTATCAATAGGTCCTTGAATACTATTTTCTGCGATATTTCTTAAATAATCACCATAAGGACTCTTACCATACTTATCAGCTGTAGCTAATAATTGTTTCTCATCGATCCACTTATTGTAGAACGCAATCTCTTCAGGAACACTAATACGAATACCCTGAATATGTTCAATGCTTCTTACATAATTTGTAGCTTCTGCCATTGATTCGATCGTACCTGTATCGATCCATGAGAATCCTCTACCTAATACTTGTAAATCTAAATCACCTTCATTCAAATATAACTTATTCAAATCTGTGATTTCATATTCACCACGAGCACTTGGTTCTAATTCCTTAGCGTACTTCACTACTCTATTATCGTAGAAATAGAGACCAACTACCGCATAATTACTCTTAGGATTCGCTGGTTTTTCTTCTAAGGAGATCACCTTACCATTCTCATCAAATTCTGCGATACCAAATCTTTCTGGATCATTGACATACTTTCCAAATACAGTCGCTCTATGATTCTCTTCTGCATTCTTTACAGCTTCTCTTAATAATCTACCAAAATGGTTACCATAGAAGATATTATCTCCTAATACTAAACATGCCGTATCATCACCTACAAATTCTTCACCTAATACGAATGCTTGTGCTAGTCCATTAGGTACTTCCTGTACCTTGTATTCAAAATGAACACCAAACTCACTACCATCACCTAATAACAATTCAAAATTAGGTAAATCATGAGGTGTAGAGATAATCAAGATATCTCTGATACCAGCCAACATCAATGTGCTAATAGGATAAAAGATCATTGGTTTGTCATATACTGGCAATAATTGTTTACTTGTTACACGAGTCAATGGATACAGTCTTGTTCCTGATCCACCCGCAAGAATAATACCCTTCATATTGAAGTCCTCCATTTATTACATACACATATTAAAAGATGACGTAACGTCATCTTCAAGCATTATTTCTATATTAACACAATTTCACATAATTCATTCTGAATCATTCGAATAAGAACCAAGTAAAACTCTAGAAGAATTATCATAAACTGCATATACATAAATCGTCTTATTCGATAATTCTTTCTTCAGATCATCAAACGTACATGTAT
>CAVCCE010000163.1:0-4266 GCA_963600555.1 Duodenibacillus sp. | reverse complement strand
CATATTCTTATCTGATAATAATTCAGCTAGTAAATTGTATTCTCCATTTTGATTTCTAAGATTTAAATTCATTTCAAAAGAAGAATCATCTAAGTGATATCCTTTTTCAGCATAGTAAACTTTCAAAGTGTGAAAAGAAATAGAAGCATATTTTGCAGATGTGACTGTCATAAGATCAGACTCAATGTAATTCTTCTCATATCGTATTTTTATCTCTTCAGAAGTCATATTCTTACATGTTGTACCAATACGAATCACAAATCCTGTAGTAGAGAAACCATACTTCTTTTGACAATACAATGGTCTAACACCTTTATTGACATGTATTACAAATACCATCTTTTTTTCATAGTATCGAATTTCAGTAGTGATGATTGATTGTGGATTTGGCTCTATTTGATCAGTGATGATATCAGATATCTTTCTAGAAGTCTCATCAATACTTGTAATACCTATCGCACTTCCATCGTCGTTTACACCAATCACGATATCTCCACCATCTGCATTCAAAAAAGCAACGATATCCTTACAAATGGTATCTGTGTATTTTGATTTCAACTCCATTACTTCTGATTCAATAAGATTCATTAATACTATTCACATGTTTTTATGAAATTCCAAAAAAATATTTAGTTAGAATACACTAACTGCGTGATAATATTGTATTAGGAAAGAGGTTTCTATGAGTTTCTTAGCGAAAGTTTTATACCATGGTTTTAAATTGACTGGGATAAAGAAAATGTTTTCTTTATCAGAAGAAGAGTTTTTAAAGAAAATGAATAAGATCAATGAGAAAAGGGATTTCTTTATTCCCGAAGATCATAAAATCCAGTATGAAAGACATGATGTTCTGGATAAGTATTCTTGTTTAGCAATCAAACAGAATAAGACTCCTTCTTCAAAAGCTATTCTTTTCTTCTTTGGGGAGGAATGATGATAGGACCAGATCAAGGCGATGTATCTTATGCTACTAAGATTTGCAAAGAAACAGGATATGATGTTTGGTTTCCTTTCTATCCACTTTGCACAGAACACTGTATAACAGAAACCTATGAGATGGCTTATGCATGTTATAAGATGATAGAATTCTTAACGAAATGAATTATAATTAAACTAACAAATGGGGAGCCACAAAAGTGAGCTGAGAGTAAGCTAGTATGCTTTGACCCAAGACCTGATATGGGTAATGCCAACGTAGGGAAATAGTGAGTGAAGTATCTTTTAGCGGATTCCCTATAGGGAGTTCGCTTTTTTCTTGGGAGGAAACATGGATAAGAAATCATTAATGTTATACGCCATTACAGATGATGTATTGGCACAAAAGAGTAGTCTTTATCAACAAGTCAAAGAAGCTTTAGAAGGTGGTGTTACGATGGTGCAGTATCGCAAGAAACCACATCCATCAGAAGAGGAAGCACTACAACTGAAAGAACTATGTCATTCGTATCATGTTCCACTAATCATCAATGATGATGTTGAATTAGCGAAAAAGATCGATGCGGATGGTGTTCATGTTGGTCAATCTGATATGGAACTATTAGAGGCTAGAAAGATATTAGGAGCAGATAAGATCATTGGTGTGACTGCTAAGACGATCCAACAAGCTAGTCTAGCGGAAGAAAATGGTGCTGATTATCTAGGAAGTGGAGCAGTGTTTGGAACAAGTACAAAGAAGGATGCGATTCCAATGAATCTATCTTTGTTTCAAGACATTTGTAACAGTGTAAAGATACCCGTAGTGGCAATTGGTGGAATCGATGAAACAAATGTAGATCGATTAGAGAATACTGGATTATCTGGGATTGCAGTTGTGAGTGGAATCTTTGGAAAAGAAGATATTAAAGAAACATCTAAAAGATTAAAGAACAAAATAGAAAAGATCATAGGAGTAAAGAAAATGAAAGCAGCTTTAACGATTGCAGGTAGTGATTCTAGTGGTGGAGCTGGAATACAAGCAGATATCAAAACCATGACTGCCAATGGTGTTTATGCGATGAGTGCTATTACAGCACTTACTGCTCAGAATACAGTAGGAGTTATAGATATCATGGAATCTACACCTAAGTTTCTAGAAGAGCAATTGGATTGTGTATTTACTGATATTTATCCTGATGCTGTAAAGACGGGGATGGTTTCTTCAAGTGAATTGATTCATGTGATAGCAGAGAAGTTGAAGTTTTATGAGGCGAAGAATATCGTTGTTGATCCAGTTATGGTAGCTACAAGTGGAGCGAGATTGATCAATGAAGATGCTATTGAGACACTAAAGAATGAATTGTTACCTATTGCTACAGTGATTACACCTAATATTCCAGAAGCAGAAGTTTTAAGTGGTTTAACAATACTTTCATCAAACGATATGGAAATTGCCGCAAAAAGTATTACAGAGAAATATGGTTGTAATGTTTTGTTGAAGGGTGGACATAAAGTGAATGATGCGAATGATTTACTTTATTCTAAAGAAAAAGGATGTACATGGTTTAAAGGAAAACACATTGATAATCCAAATACGCATGGTACAGGCTGTACATTATCTAGTGCAATAGCATCCAACCTAGCCAAAGGGTATGACTTAGAGACTTCTGTACTTTACGCAAAGAACTATATTTCTGGGGCATTAGAAGCAATGTTGGATCTAGGGAAAGGTAGTGGACCTATGAACCATGCTTACGCTATTAGTGGAGACTTTTCTAATGGAAACAAAGATCATTAAACAAATCAGAGAGAAACATCCAATCATTCATTGCATAACTAACCCAGTTACTGTAAATGATTGTGCTAATATCTTATTAGCTATAGGTGCTTCACCTACCATGGCTCATCATATTCAAGAAGTAGAAGAAATTACTACAGGTTGTAATGCATTAGTATGTAATCTAGGTGCAACAGATGGCTTTGATTCTATGACTCTGGCTATCAAACAATCGAATCTTTGTAATCATCCAGTCATCATAGATCCTGTAGGTATCTCAGGATCTACATATAGAAGAAATAAACTTATAGAACTAATCAATACAACACACATTGATTGTATTAGAGGTAACTATTCAGAAATACATTCATTAATAAATAATAGATATAAACATACAGGTGTAGATGCATCTAAAGAAGATGAACTACATAGAGATAAACTTCTATCAAAGATGAAAGAATATGCTTCTAAACATCATCTGATACTCATAGCTTCAGGTAAGATAGATTTAATAACAGATGGAAACAAATCCTATGTAGCTTTTGGTGGACATGAGATCATGTCACGTATTACAGGTACTGGATGTATGTCTAGTGCACTACTAGGTGCAGTACTAGCAGTAGATAATTCTGTACAAGCAGCACAATGGTTATGTGCATATATGAAAGAAACAGGTGAAGTAGCATATGAACAAACAGAGAGATTACATGGTGGTACTATGACATTTAGAGAACAATTGATAGATAAGGTAGCGAAGGATTGTGGGTTTTAATAAAAAAGGCTGTGGAAATTAATCCACAGTCATTTTTATTATTGTTGTGCTTTAGCAATCAAATTATATAATTCTGTATCAAAATCTGTTTTTTGTTCAGATGCTTGATTGAGAATCATTGTATTGTGAGCGTCAGCAGTATATGGTTCCCATTTTAATGAATCAGTTGAAGGATCACCACTCTTAGCGAATGCTGCAAGAGCATCTGCCATAGCTGTTGCGGCTTTTTGAGCGTTATCTTTATCACCAACTACTTGATAGTCAATCTTATCAATATTATTGAACCAGTAAGCAATATCACCAGTATGATGCATTGTGATGCCACCAAAGTAAGGAGATGTGTAATCAGATACATAGTTATATACTGTTGCGTCATTGTCATTTAGAAGCTTTAATACACCATTATCTTGGTCAATGATATAGCTTCTAGATAGACCACTTGTTCCACTCATTGTGTTGAGATATAAGAGTTCACATAGTTTCTTATTAGGGTATGCTTCTTGGAATGCTTCAATGATAGCATCTGTAGAATCACCATATTTTTCTTCTAGAGAAGTTCTAGCGTCTTCATCACTCATTTCTAGATTACATGTATTATCTTCAACACCTACGACCAACATACCGTTAGAACTAAATTCAGAATATGTTGAACCAATCAACCATGTTCTTGCTTTAGCATATTCATTCATATTACCGTCTTCATCAAACATAGCAGTCTCATATGTACCTGTTCCCCAGCTTGTTGTATAACTAACTCCAGCTTCAGTACATGCATTATAGAGTTCTTCATAAGACATACTTG
>CAVCCE010000162.1:0-4326 GCA_963600555.1 Duodenibacillus sp. | reverse complement strand
TTATCAAACAATAGAGCTTCCAGCATTCTATTCTAGACATTCTGGATTAGAAGTTGATTATCAAATGAACACTCCTGAAGAATGTGCTAAAGCATATAAGGCAAGTGAAGATCTAGGATTCTCAACTGGTATGTTATTAACAAACCCAATTCCTGAAGAATATGCTATGGATGATACAGTCATCAACAACGCAATTGACGAAGCAATCAAAGAAATGGATGAAAAAGGTATCAAGGGTAAATCTTGTACACCATTCTTGCTTGCTAAAGTTGCTAGCTTAACTGGTGGTGATTCATTAGATTCCAACATCCAATTAGTATTCAACAATGCTAAGTTAATGGCACAAGTTGCAGTTAATTATTCAAAGATGTAATTAAAAATCCTTCTCATGAAGGATTTTTTCATATATGATTGTTTCATGATTCAATTAACAGATTACTTATACAACGGAGATACAGTTATCCGTATCCTTCATAAATATTCAGATGCATTAGAACAAGAAACGAAAATAACAAATAACATTGTTGATATTGCTCATGTTTCTTTTCTAAAAGAAATCATTGGTTTACTAGAACACAATGACTTTTTAACTTCTCAATCTCAAAGAATTCGTGAATTCTATAAACTACTCGCAACAGAATATCCTTTCTTAGCATTTACCTTTAAAGGTAGGATCAAATCACTGATTAGAGCAGAAGAAAAATTCAATGGTTATATTGTACGTTTTGTTTATGAATATTACCAAAAAAACAATGAGTATCCTACAGCTGAACAAATCGTAGAAGCAGTATCTAGCTTTAGAGATCTCATTGCATATCGTATCGTAATATCAATGCCTAAATGTCATTTAAAGCCTACAGATGATCGTGAAGAAGTAGAATTAAAATACTTATATGAGATTGCTAATCAATTACCTGCCTTCATGGAAAAGAATGGATTTACAGTTGAAAAACAGAAAAAGCATAGAACACCTTCTCCACTATTAAATGAAGAAGTCATTCCATACTATAGAGACTATATCTTTGATTCAAAGAAAAATGGTTATCGTTCCTTACATATTTCATTCTTTGATGAATATGCTGGTTCTTTTACTGAGTTACAATTACGTACAAAAGAAATGGATGATTATAATGAAATTGGTGATGCCAATCATACATTATATGAACAAAGACAATCCAAACAACGTGCAGAAAGAAATGAAATCAAACCTGGTATATGTCCATACTTTGATGATGCTTATCAAAGAGGTTTATCTCTTCAAAATCTAGATTATTCAAAAGTAGATGTAAATATGTTTACTGCTTATGATAACTATCGTATTAATGATGATTGTGGATTACTAAAAGGCAGGCTTATTTTGCCTTATGAGCATCTCTCTAGATTCCAAAATGATGTCATTGACTGACATCATTTTTTATTTATCTAATACTTCCACTTGAATGTCTTTTACGACATCTTCCATAAACTGAATCTCATCATTTGTTAACGAAACATCCAAGCACTTAACACTATCTTCTACTGAACTTACTTTTCTCATTCCTACTAGTAGATTTAAATTCTCAAATTGTTCTAGAGTCCATGCTAGAACTAGATTAGCATAAGAACAACCATACTTATCACAAAGTGGCTTCCATGCTTCAAAAGCTTTGTTCAAACCATCATGATACTTTTGTTCGACCCAAGGAATTCGACTACGAATGTCTGTCTTATCAAATTTCTTATTTAAGAAACTTGGACCAGTTAAGAATCCTTCTTCTAATACACCATACACTTGAAAAACTGTATTATGTTCCTTACAGACTGGAAAATACTCTCTACCATGAAATGGAGAAAGAATTGAGAAGAATTCTTGTACTAAAGATACATCACCATATTTCTCATATTGTTCTAAATCATCTGGTTTAGAATTTGATAAACCATATGTTCTGATCTTTCCTTCTTTTTTTAATTCTTCTAATGCAGCTACTGTTTCTTCTTCACTCCAATCTTTACATACATAATGTACAATAATTGAATCAATATAATCCGTATGCATCCTCATCAAAGAATCTTCAACATCTTTCTTAATAGCTTTAAAACTAGTATCATTGTTTACAGTATATCCATCACGACTATAATGAAAATTACCCCCATCATTTCTCCAATTCAATGAGCACTTTGTCTGAAGAATAAATTTATCTCTTCTTGTTTGCAAAGCTTTTCCTAATAACATTTCACTTTCACCAGTACCATAAACAGGTGCAGTATCAATATAGTTGATTCCATGTTCCAAACAAGCATCTAATAATGATTCTGTATCTTGAAGTGTACTGTTATGGTCTGTCCATACACTTCCACCACCTAATCCCCATGTACCTAATGATACCTTAGATATTTCAATATCTGTATTTCCTAACTTCTGATATTTCATAATTCACCTCTTAATTCAGATTATACAAAAAGACTATCATTTACGATAGTCTTAAAGTGTAATTGTTTTTGAATCTTTACCAGATTTTTCTTGAGAAGCAGTAATTGTAACCGTTGTTCCTTCATTGGCTTTTACGATCCAAGTAACTTTCTTCTTAGCCTTTGCATTTGCGAAAGTAGTAATATTTCCATAAACAGAACCAGTAACCGTTCTAGAATACCCTGATAAATTACCAACTTCTTCAACTGCTTTACCTTGTACTAATTCAGCTCCATTAATACTAACAGATACTGGTTTATCGACATGTAAGTTAACAGCTTCTTCACTAAGATTTGTTGGAAGATAACCTAGATTACCTACAATTGCAGTAACCTTGTATACACCACTTGTAACTTCTTCCTTATCCAAAGAATCAATTGTTAGATGTGGCATAGCCATAGCGAAACGGATATTGAACTTCGTATCATGTTCACATTCTTCTAACAATAGATTTTCAGGAGGATTTTGAAGAGTAAACTTAGTATTGAAACCACCAATCTCTACTTTACCAAATACTGGATGATCAAATTCTTTCCATGTTTGGAAATATTGAGGAGCGTTTTCTTTTACCCATTTCATAATAGCATTGAAACGATTTAAAGATTCTTCAGGCGTTTCTTCACCTTCGCCCCATTTATATGGAACACCAGCTTTTTCAGCTACATTCCAAAATTCCATAGTATATGCTGGAACACCTTGCGATTGATAGAACCAATCATCTAAAGCTCCAGAATCCCAATGTTCCTGATCACGCATAAAGGAATCAAAGATATTCATAGGTTTATAACCTAATTCTTCCTGTCCCATCTGTGCAATAGCCTTAAATGCTTCAATATCGTAATATGGAGCTGTCTTTGCTGGTCTAGTTCCAGGAGGATATAAAATAATGCCACCTGAAGTATGTCCAATTGCAGCACCGCCAATATTTGGATGAGCTAACGCAAAGTCAACAACAGCCTTTGTTTCAACATTGCTTAAAGGATACTTACCAGCACCTGGCTGCCTAGAATCCGGAAACCAACCCAATGGGAAGTTTCTATTGAAATCCAATCCCCATGAAGCTTTCTTTTGTTTAAGATTTTCTTCTCCATCATAATCTTCAAGAATTCCTTCAGGATAAATATCATAAAATTCACCCTCCACATCACTAGGAGTTCTCTTGATCATAGAATCCTCATTCTTAGGATCCTTTTTCCAAGCACCATATGGAGTTGGAATTCTCATCATTCTAACAACACCATCACCATCTAGATCTTCAGGTTTAACACCACCTTCTTCAGGTAAATAATCTCTATTTGCGGAACGTAGATTGTATGGTGTAGTCAAATATGTTTCAGCACCATCTGGTGTAACACGTGGAATAACATAAATCGTTGTAGAATCTAATAGATTTGTAACTGTCTTATCTTCACCATAGTTAGAAACCAAATAGTCAATTGTATGCATAGCACACATAGAAGATGTAACTTCACCAGCATGAATATTACCATCTAGATACCAACCTGGTTTTTCTAAAGCATCACCAGTCTTAGTATTTGTTAAAGTAACAACATATTGGTTCTTACCTTCAACAGTCACACAATTAACTTCTAATTTAACTAATTCAGGATATTTCTCTGTGAAATATTCAAGATTACTTTTTATTTCATCATATTTGTAATAATGATCATATTTAAATGTAGTTTTCATCATTTAACCCTCTAAAGAACCTGTGATAAGAATTCTTTTGTACGATCATTCTTTGGATTGTTAAATACTTCTTCAGGAGTACCTTCTTCCGCAATAACACCATTATCAATAAATAGAACTCTATCACTAACTTCTCTTGCGAAACCCATTTCATGTGTAACAATTACACATGTCATTCCAGATTCAGC
>CAVCCE010000161.1:0-4380 GCA_963600555.1 Duodenibacillus sp. | reverse complement strand
TTATTATGAAATTAACGTATGAACAAAAAATAAAATCTTATGAAGAATGGAAAAATGGAGACAAATCAGTAGGTGCGATTTCAAAAAAATTAAATATACATTCCAGTGGTGTCTGTTATTTTCTTCATTTAGCTGATATACATGGTGATGAATGGAAGATTGCACATGTGCATTATGCAGCTAAGAAATAAAACGCAGAGAATTAAAGTTTCTCTGTGTTTTTAAAATGCAATTTCGCAACTTTCTTTAATGAATCAAATCCATACTTCTGTACAAATTCTTTCGCGCATTGATCCACATTAGTTCCTGCACCTAAACAAAAATGCATATTCCAAGTTTTATCCATTTCTTCCATTTTTTTAAGAAAAGCATATCGAGCTATAACGGAAGATGTACCAACAGATATATATTTATCTTCTGCTTTTGTTTCAAAATGAATGTTACGAATGATATCTGGTTGTTCTGATAAATATTTATAATAGTTATTCTCAGGTGTGAATTGATCAATGATCATTAATTTTGGAAGACCATATTTTTTTGCCAGATGTACATAAGCTTGATTGTGTAATTTTGCTTTGATTGCATTTAGGTTGTTTGTCTTATGGACTTCGTTGTATTTCTCATTATCTACGATCAATAGTGAATGAGGTACACGCTGGATGATCTTTGGGGCAATTTCTAATATATCGTTATCATTTAATTGTTTGGAGTCTCGTACGCCAAGATCTTTTAATAATGAATCTGTATATTCATCCACGATTGATGCACAAACAACTACTGGTCCAAAATAATCTCCAGTTCCAACTTCATCGCTACCAGCTTGTGGTAATGTATCTTTAGAGATAGATTCTTGTTTTGGGATATTGATGAATGCTGATGCATATGTTTCAGCATCTTTTCCTTGGAATACTGTCTTTCCTGATTGATAACAAGTAATTACACAATTCTCACATTTTAATTGCCACTTTGCATATTGTGGTGCTTTGGTTTTGTTTTCTTTGAATGTTTCAAAGAGTTTGTTTTCTTGTTTTGAATCTAATTTTAAAGTATATACGTTTGACATGCATTAAATTTTACCATTGTTTTTATTGATGGTAAAATATCAAATGTATGATAACTTTAAATGAAACATGGATCATGCCAATCAATTTGATTGCGCTATTATTAACTATATTTTTTGCGGTAGAAGGTTTTAAGAGAGGATTTCTTCGTTCTGTTTTATCTTTGATAGGAACGATTGCTTCATTTTATTTAGGATGGATCTTATCAGATAACATGAGCTTAGCATTTCCTTTGGTTCATAACACTAGTTCAAGTGAACTGTTACAACAAATGAGTGAACAAATTTATACTTTTGCGAATCGTATTATTTGGTTTATTATCTTATTTTTGTTCTTTCGTTTGATTTGCTTGATTTTAGATCTATTATTAAAGTCTTTACATTCCATACCTGGATATCATTATTTATCTTGTATTTTAGGTATGGTATTTGGATTTGTAGAAACTGTATTTTGGATATTGATTCTATGTGTATTTTTAGAATGCCCATTATTTTCAGGAGGTTCTGTAGTTGTTGAGTCATCTGTTTTAGGAACTGTCGAGGATATCGTTACACCTATTTCTGAAGATTTCTTCGAACCTGTTATTAATTCGAATGCATTTTCTAAATTGGGTAATAACATTGATTCTATGAGTGAAGATAAGATTCAAGAAATTAAAGATTGGTTAGAAAGTGAAGGTTACAATAATGGCAATTGAGGAAGCTTTAGAATTAAATACGATTCTTCAACAAGTTGAACATTATTGTTCTTTTTCACTTGGTAAAAAAAGGATCCAAGAAACTAGACCTATTTATGATTCTTTGATCATTCAACAAGATAATGAAAGAATGAAAGAAGCTCTAGCTTGTTGCGTACAATATGGATCAATGCCATTTCAAGGATTTTCTGATATTACAACTATTCTAGAAAATGCACAGAAGGGAAGGATATTATCTTCGCAAGATCTATTAAAAGAATATCAAACGATCTTAGGAATAAAAGCGATACTTTCATATGATCAAAGTTTAACGGATATACCTCATCCTGCATTAAAAGATTTGATTTCTACATTGGTCGTACATTATAAAGTTGAAAAAGTATTGAATGATTGTTTAAACGAATATGGAGAAATTAAAGACAATGCGACTGAAGAATTAAAAAAAATTCGTGCACAGTTGAGAACTATAGATTCTCAAATTAGTTCTATTGCGGCTAATTTCTTGAAATCTCATAAAGATTCTTGTGTAGATGGTATCGTTACAACAAGAGGTGGGAGATGTGTCGTTCTTGTTAAAGCAACTGATAAAAATTCTTTTGGTGGATATGTATATGGAGATTCTCAATCAGGAAGTACATCTTATATTGAACCACCAGCTTTGATTTCTATTAATAATAAAAAACAGTCTTTGATTTCTGAAGAACAAGAAGAAATTACGAAGATCTTAAAAAAATGTTCCCAACTAGTAGGTGAAATTGCGTATGAGGAGATGGCGAATATTGAAACAGTTTCATTATTAGATAGTATTTTTGCGAAAGCACAATGGGGCAAGGAAAGAGAAGCATCTGTTGCGACACTAACCAAAACAAAAGAAATTGAAATCATTGAAGCTAGACATCCGTTGATTGACCCTAACGTTGTCGTAAGTAATACTTATCATATTACAAATGATAAAAGGATTTTATTGATTACTGGACCAAATACTGGTGGTAAAACAGTATCAATGAAGATCATTGGATTATTTACGTTAATGACATATTGCGGAATGCCAATTCCTTGTTTAGAAGCTAAGATTCCTTTCTTTGACCGTGTTTTTGTTGATATAGGTGATGATCAATCGGTAGAATCATCCTTATCTTCTTTTTCCTCACATATGAAGAAACAAGCGGAAGTATGTAGATATGCAACAAAGAATTCACTAGTTCTTTTGGATGAAGTTGGTTCTGGTACAGATCCTAGAGAAGGCGAGGCTTTAGCTATCTCTATCTTGAATGATCTTAGAGAAAAAGGTGTCATGGCTGTTTTAACGACTCATTATGATCGTTTGAAAGCGTATGGTAAAAGACATGATGATATTTTAGTGGCAAGTGTCCAATTTGATACAAAGACATTATCTCCTACATATCGTTATTTAGAAGGAATGAGTGGTCAAAGTAATGCTTTTGAAATCGCAGAAAGATATGGATTACCATCTTCAATTGTAAAATACGCTAGATACTTAAAAAATCAAGCAAAAACAAAAGAAGATGAATTAATTGAAAGACTTGAAAAAGAGTTGAATGAAACAACATTAAAACAAGATCAACTAACAAAACAATTACATGAAACAGAAGCATTAAAGAAACAACTTTTAAAACAAAAGGATGCATTAGAAAAAGAAAAAGAACGTTTCCAAAAGAAAGCTCAAAAAGAAGCTGATGCTTATGTAGCTACTGTTCAAAATAAAGCGAATAAGATCCTTAAAGATATTCGCAAACGTCAAGAAGAAGTGAAGTATCATGAAGCATTAGATGCAGTAAAAGAATTGAATTCTTTCTATAAACAAGAAGATACTGTAGAAGAACAATTACCTGCAGACCATGAATATCATGTTGGAGACGCTGTTGAATTAAAAGGAAATTCACAAGTCTGTGAGATCGTTTCAATTAAAAAGAAAGATATTACTATTTTAATGAATGGTAGAGAAGTTCATGTTAAAAAGAATCAAATAAGACCAAGTATCCATATTTTACCTAAAATGAAAAAACAATCAAATGTATCAATCAATACAGGTAGATCTTTGTTTACATCCATGTCATTAGAAGTAAATCTAATTGGCTTACATGTTGATGAAGCAATAGATAAGATGGATTCTTATATGGATCAAGCTTCTTTAAATGGTCTAAAAAGTTTTCGAATCATTCATGGAGATGGTACAGGTAGATTAAGAAAAGCAGTACATGAAAGATTGAAGAATAATTCTAATGTAAAAGAATTTAGATTAGGCATGCCACAAGAAGGTGGAACAGGTGCAACAGTCGTAACAATGAAGTAATTATGGATAAAGAATATATCAAAGCGAAGCTATCACAACTTCCTCACAGTCCAGGAAGTTACCAGATGAAAGATAAACATGGGGAAATCATTTATGTAGGGAAAGCGAAAGATTTACATAATCGTGTGAATTCCTATTTTGTTGGTGCACATAACTTTAAGACAACGAAACTCGTTGAAAATATAGAAGATTTTGATTTTATTGTGACTGCTTCAGAAAAAGAGGCTCTAGTTTTAGAAATCAACTTGATTAAAAAGAATCGTCCAAAATACAACATTCAGTTTATGGATGATTCATCTTATCCATAT
>CAVCCE010000160.1:0-4382 GCA_963600555.1 Duodenibacillus sp. | reverse complement strand
ATATTAGTCGTTACTTGTTCTAAAGATGTAGCGATACAAAGAATGATGGATGATCGTAAGTATTCTTTAGAAGAAGCCAATGCTAGATATGATTCACAATTAGATCCTGAATATCAGAAAGAACAAGCAGATGATGTTATTGTTAATGATGAGGATCTGAAAGCATTAGGAACAAAGGTAAATAAATATATTGCATCAATTAGAAAGGAAATTCGTAATGGAGCTTAAAACAAAAGACACATACCGCATCTATTCATCTAGAGAATTATCTGCTTCAGATATGGATGTTTTAATGACGCTTTATCAACCTTTGATTGGTGGAGATGCGGTATTGGTCTATTTGACTTTATTTGCGGAAAGTAGAAATACACATGTTGGAATGAAACATGCTAGATTGATGAATCTAATGAATTCTATTCAGATAGATACATTTCAACATGCAAGAATGAAATTGGAAGAATATATGTTATTAAGAACATATATGAAAGAAACAGAGAAATGTAATACCTATATTTATTTGTTACAATCTCCACTTACAGCGAGTGATTTCTTATCTTCTAGTTTATATGCAAATCGTTATATTCGTGTGGTACAGAAGAGAACATATGATGAAACTATGAGTAAATATGGCTCTCTTGCGTTAAATACGGAAGGGTATAATGAAATTACTGTTCAAGTTAAAAATCTAAAAGAAGATGACTATGACAATACAGTAACTTATACGACTGTGAAACCAAGATACCAATTTCATGAAGATGATATAACGATAGACTTTGATTATGAACATTTTATAGCTACTACATCTACAAGCGTTTTTCCTGCAGAATTAAGAACACAAGAAAATATGTCCTATATAGGTAAATTCGCTACGCTATATGGCTTAAGCGCTGATAAGATGCGTGTTTTGGTGATGCGCTGTGTTTCTCTTGAAACAATGGTATTAGATATTGATCGATTGAAGTTCATGTGTGAAAAAAGCAAACCTGATATTAAGAATAAAAAAGATATCTATGAAAACTCACCAGTTTCTTTCCTGCAATCAAAACAAAATGGTGCTGAAGTATCTATGAATGATAAGAGAATCTTAGAACGTTTATCTTTTGAAATGCATTTTCCACCTGTTGTCATTAACATTATGATCGAATATATCTTGAAGATTTCAGATAATCGGTTAAATAGTAAATTTGTTGATATGGTTGCTGGTGAGTGGGCAAGAGATGGTATTACAACAAAAGAACAAGCAATCCAAGAAACAAAGAAAAACATTTCTTATAGACGTTCTTATAATCACGTGGATAATAAGTCTGTTGTTCCTGATTATATGAAACGTCAAAAAGAAGGCAATATCAATTCTTCTCCAGCAACAAAAGAAGCATTGTTAAAAGCACAAGAACTACAGAAGAAGTTAGGAGGTAATTCATAATGGAAATGGTTAATTTTCGAGATGTTCGCAACGAAGAACAGAAGAAACAGGCTAATGAATTATCTGCTTCTTTGAAACAAGATAATCAATTATTATCTTTACTACAAAAAAATAACATTTCTTCTAAGCACCTAGATACACATCCATATAAGATCCAATCTTGGTATAAAGATTTTCAAGCATGTATTCGTTGTGGTGGATTAAAGAACTGTAAACAAAAAGAAGAAGGCTACTTTGATCAACTTGTCGATGATGGATTCTTGCATATAGAAAAATGTCCTTGTAAGTATATGAAAGAAAAGATGCAAGAAAGAAAACATCTCAATCAATTTTTAGTGAATGATATGCCAGATCATCTTACAACGGTTGATTTCAATAAAATTCTATTAGAAAAAGAATCCGGCAACTATATCGAAGTTTTTACAGAAAGTTTAAATCAATATTCTAGAAACCAAGGCGTTTATCTTTATGGTACTTTAGGTGGGGGAAAGACATATCTAGCTGCCTGTGCTGCCAATGGTTTTGCGAAACAAGGAAAGAAAGTAGCTTTCATTCATTATCCAACATTTATTCAGAGAATGACTTCTAGGGTTCAAACAAATGAATATATGAATGAAGTAGAAAAACTACAATACGTTTACTTTTTAGTAATCGATGAGATTGGTGGAGAACCAGTAACACAATGGAACAGAGATTCAATCTTATTGCCAATCCTTAACGCAAGATATGAAAAGGGATTACCTACATGGTTTACAAGTAATGAGTCTTTAGAATCCTTAGAGGAACACTTTAGATTTAATAATAAATCTAAGGATGAAGATGTGAAAGCTATGCGAATCATGGATCGTATTCAAGCAATGTCAAAACCACTTTGTTTAGAATGTGAAAACAAGAGAATCTACAAGTAAGAAGGACGTAATAGTTCTTCTTTTTTGATGTGAAATTTTTGTATTATAAATTTAAAGAAATGGTTAAAAAAATGAGTTTTTTTGTTGATTTTAGAAACCGGTTTCAAAATATCAAAAAATTGTAAGCGTTTAACAAATAATTTCAAGAAAATTGTGAAATATTTATCTTTTTTTTTGAATTTTTGAATGCTATCATAATCGAGGTATTCAAATAAGAAAGGGTTCGAATATGGTAAGAAAAATAGGAGTTCTTACATCTGGTGGTGATGCTCCAGGTATGAACGCTGCGATTCGTTCAGTAACTAGAATTGCATTAAACAATGGAATTGAAGTAGTTGGTGTCTATAACGGTTATAGAGGATTACTTGATAGTAATTTTGTACCACTTACTAGAAGAGATGTATCTGATATTTTGGATCGTGGTGGAACAAAGCTTGGAACAGCTAGACTTCCCGAATTTAAAGAAGAAGAAATCCAAGACCAATGTATTAAGAACTTACAAAGAGAAGGAATTGAAGCTCTTGTTGTTGTAGGTGGAGATGGATCTTATAGAGGTGCACTTGCCTTAACAAAAAAAGGAATCAATTGTATCGGTCTACCTGGAACGATTGATAATGATATTCCTGGAACTGATTTTACTATAGGTTTCGATACTGCATTGAATACGTGTATTGAAAACGTCGATAAATTGAGAGATACATCTTCTTCTCATCATAGATGTTCTATCGTTGAAGTTATGGGAAACCATTGTGGAGATTTAGCTCTTTACACTGCTATCTCATGTGGTGCTGAAATGGTCATCACACCTGAGACTGGATATGATGAATTAGAAGTAATCGAAAATCTTAGATATTTATCTGATGCGGCAAAAAAGAATCACGCTATCGTAATCATATCTGAAAAGATTACTGATACGGATGCATTGGCTAAGAAAGTTTCATTAGCTACAAATTTCTCAGGTCGTGCAACTGTATTGGGTCACATTCAGCGTGGTGGTACACCAACACCAACAGATCGTATCTTAGCATCTAGAATGGGTGAAAAAGCTGTTGATCTATTGATGGAAGGCATTGGTGGTCATTGTGTAGGAATCATTGATAACGAAATTACATCGATTCCTATTCAAGAAGCATTGGAAAGACCTAAGAAGAGTAGAAAGCATCTGTATCGTTTATTTGATCGTTTAGTATAAAAAGGGGAATTATGAAACATTTATTTAAGAAAACTAGAGTTGTATGTACAATTGGTCCTGCATCTGAAAATGTAGAAACACTTACAAAGCTTGCTGAAGCAGGTATGAACATTGCTCGTTTAAATTTCTCTCATGGTAGTCATGAAGAACATTTAGCTAGAATTGAAATGGTACGTAAAGTATCTGAACAAACAGGTATTAATTTAGGTGTAGCTTTAGATACTAAGGGACCTGAAATCCGTTTAGGTAACTTTGTTAATGATACTGAAGAATATGAAATCGGTGATATCGTTTATATTCAGAAGGAAGAATGTGAAGGAACACATGAAAGATTCTATATCCAGGTTCCTGAATTATTCGATGACTTAAAAGAAGGAAATGAAATTCTTATCAATGATGGTAAGATGAGATTGACTGTTCTTGATAACACTGGCACAGAATTAAAGTGTAGAGTAGAAGTAGCTGGTCCTATTAGCTCACATAAGGGATGTAACGTTCCTGGTGTTAAACTTTCTATGCCATTCTTATCTGCTAAGGATGAATCTGATATCCGTTTTGGATGCCAAAATGATGTAGATTTTATCTTTGCTTCATTTACTCGTCGTGCAGCTGATATCAATGCTATCAGAAAGATTTGTATTGAAGAAGGAAAACCACATATCAATATCATCGCTAAGATTGAAAACCAAGAAGGTTATGATAACGTTGATTCAATTCTTGAAGTTGCTGATGGTGTCATGGTTGCACGTGGTGACCTTGGTGTAGAAATTCCTACAATGTTGGTTCCTGTTTATCAGAAACATATTATTCGTCAAGCTAATATCATTGGTAAGCCAGTTATTACTGCTACTCATATGTT
>CAVCCE010000159.1:0-4395 GCA_963600555.1 Duodenibacillus sp. | reverse complement strand
GAACGCCTCCGCCTGAATAATTCCATGTTCCTGCACTTCTATAAGCTCCTGGTACTGGATTTGTCCATCCACTAGAGCCAAAGGAGCTACTACTTGAACTACTGCTTCCACTATCACTACTAGAATTAGAATCTTCACTAGATGAAGATCCATCTTCTTCACCTGTTGTAGTATCTGTTGTAGGTTGTGGTGAATTTGCCTTATCAATGGCTGCTTGTAATTCATCCATCTTACTTGAATTCGCGCTGATCGTTGCTTGTAAAGTACTAACTGTAGAAGAAATCGTTTCACCTTGTGCTTCTAATTCAGCTGCCGTTTCTTCAGCAGCATCCTTGAACACTTGGATCTTTTCTTGTTTGATTTCTAATACTTCTTTCTGTGTTTCTTGTTCTTGTTGACTATCATCTAATTCTTCTTTTTGAATTTCTAGTGTCGCAGTCAATGTATCAAGTTCTTCTTTGTCTTCTTTTAATTGTGAAGACAATGTCACTAATTGATTTGTTGTCTCATTATCGTATTCACTAATATCATTTAAACCATTTGCGATACGAATAAATTCTGTAAATGTAGAAGCCCCCATCAAAATAGAGAATGTCTTATTGATACGCATTCCCGATTGAGAAGTAGACATTCTACTCTTCACTTTATCCCCTAATGCTGAGATCTGTTGTTGTGTTTCATCGATCTCTGCTTGTTTTGCATCAGCCTTTGATTGTGTTTCATCGATTTCACTTTGTTTAGAGGCAATCTCTGATTCTAACTCTGAGATCTTTGTATTCAAATCATCGATTTCTGTTTGATAGCCTGCAATCTCTTCTTTATAGGCAGTGATATTTGCGGCAATCTCACTCTTCTTTGCCTTGATTTCCTCTAATTCTTTTTCATTCTTTGCTTTTTCCTCAGCTGCTTTTTGGCTACTTTCCTGTACCTTTTGTTTCTGATTTTCTGAATATGTCTTACATGCATCACTATAAGGATCAGAATCACAAGGGTTTGTTTCCGCTATTAAAACAACTGGATTTATATATAGGATTGCTGAACTCAACGCAATCAATATCTTGCTTAATTTCTTCTTCATGAATTCATTATATCAGACATTGTGTCTAGTTTTACATATTTCTTGTGATTGGTTTGATTTTTCCATCTGTTACTCTAATTAAATCTTCAACACCAATCTCTACTTGTGTTCCAACTCTGCCCCCAGAAACCATGATCTTATCAAACAAAATGATTGTTTCATCATATACCGTTTCAAACTTTTTCTTCATTCCAACAGGTGAACAGCCACCATGAATATACCCTGTCAACTTCAATAATTCTTTTTGAGGAATCATTTCAACGCTTTTGATTCCTACAGCTTTCGCACATTCTTTTAAATCTAATTTTTCAGCTACAGGAATCACAAATACATAATGTTCTGAATCATTACCTACTGTAACCAATGTCTTAAAGACTTGTTCTGGATCTTGTCCACATTTCTTTGCCACAGATACTCCATCGATCATATCATCTGTAACATCATATGTATGAATCATGTATTCAATATGATTCTGGTCTAATATTCTCATTGCGTTTGTCTTTGTTTCTTTCTTTGCCATACTACTTCACCTTCAAACAAAAAGAAGATTAGTCCTAAACTAATCTTCAGTCAATAAGATTCGGTCATCATTTAATTGTTCTTTAAATTGTTTCATCAGATCTTCTACTTCCATGTTCTTCTTTTCATCTTCGCTAAGATCTTTAATGATCTTACCATCATTCATCATCAATGTACGATTTCCACAATTCAATGCCATTTTCATATTATGTGTAATCATCAAACATGTCGTATGATTCTCTGAAACAATCTTATTTGTAAGTTCCATGATCTTATCTGCAGCTTTAGGATCCAAGGCTGCCGTGTGTTCATCCAACAATAAGAGTTTTGGTGGAACGATGGTTGCCATCAACAAAGTCAAAGATTGTCTTTGTCCACCTGATAATGTACCAACTGGTACATCCATTCTATCTTCCAATCCAATTTCCAGTTGTTTTAAGATATCCCGAAATTTTTCTTCATCTTTCTTCGTGATCCTAGAGAAGAACTTTGTGGAATGTTCTGCTCGCAAATACGCAAGTGCTAGATTTTCACGGATCGTCATGTTGGGAGCAGTACCTTTCAATGGATCTTGAAACAATCTGCCAATGTACTTACTTCTCTTATAATCTGGAGTAAACGTAATATCTTGATCATCCAATAAGATCTTACCAGAATCCACCAAGAAATTTCCTGCGATACTATTAAATAAAGTAGATTTGCCAGCACCATTTGAACCAATGATCGTAATATAATCCCCATCATTCACTGTTAAAGAGAAGTCATTTAACGCAACTTTTTCATTTACCGTTCCTGGATTAAATGTTTTAGAGATGTGATCAATTTTTAACATTTGTACTCTCCCTTCTAGCACGATTCATAACGACCATATTATCTTTGATATGTGGTGCCGCTATGGCAAGTGCTACAACAAAGGCAGTCATCAATTTCAAACCCTCTACAGGAATGATATGTGTCTGTAAAACAAATGCATAGATACAACGATAAACGATATTGCCAATCAAACACGCAAGGATATTTCTACCAATTGATTTCTTTCCATTGATCAATGTTTCTCCAATGATCAATGTCGCAAGTCCTATCGTAACGATACCTGTACCTGCATTGATATCAGCACTTTTTTGAAGTTGACCTGCTAGTGCACCTGATAAGCCAGTAAGCATGTTGGAAACGACAAGTCCTATCGTAATCGTAAATTTAGGATTGATAGATGAAGCAGAAACCATATCTCGATTATCACCAGTCGCACGAATGGATAATCCAAGTCTAGTGGATAAGAACCACTTCATGAATATCATCGCCACTATCGCAAGACACGCTGCTAAGATGATCGTATTCCAACTTCCTCCAATTCCTGTTTGTTTGAATAAAGAGAATATCGTATCATTCTTCAACAATGAAACATTTGAGCTCCATCCCATAGCCATCAGATTCACAGTATAAAGTCCTGTATTTGTGACAATTCCTGCTAAGATCGAAGGAACACCAAGTCTTGTTTGTAGCGTAGCTGTTACAAGTCCCGCAAGTGCACCTGATACCATTCCCATCAAAACACCAACAAACGGATGCCCGTTTGCACAGAATGAAACTGATACAGCCATTCCCAATACAAAACATCCATCCGTTGTTAGATCAGCGATATCAAGTACACGATAGCTTAGAAACAACGCTAAGGCTACAAATGAATAGATACACCCAAGTTGTAAAGCTGTCTGTACGATATAGATCATTTAAACCTCCATTAGTCTTCTGTTGTTTCAACTTCAGTCACTTCGCCAAAGTCTTTAAATACATCTGATTTGATTCCTACTTTTTCACTTGTTTCAGAATTCACTGTAATGATTCCACCAGGCATTACTTCATAACTTCCTGCATAACCTGTAGACTCAATTCCTTCTGTAATAGCTTTATATGCTAGATCAGCTGTTTCTTTACCAAGATCTGTATAATTAACGCCACATGTTGCGAATGCTCCATTTCTAACGAATGAATCAGCACCTGTGTAGTGAGGAATACCTGCTTCCGCAAAATCTTGCGCAATAGATAATTCTGCAGCCATGACAACGTTATCTGTTGGTGTAAATACTGCATCTACTCCACTCGCAATCAAGCTAGCAGCTGCTTGTTTTACTTCATCATCCGTATTACCTGTAGCTTCAATATATTTGATTCCCTTTTCATCTAAATATTCTTTTGCTTCCTGGATAGGTTTCTCTGAGTTAGCTTCAGACTTGGAATATAACAATCCAACTGTTTTTGTACCAGGATCTGCAGTCAAGATCATTTCCATGATCTGTTCTGTGTTCAATGCATCCGATGTACCTGTAACATAATCAATATCTGTTAGTTCTGCACTTTCAGGATCTGAGATGGCAGCGTATACGACTGGAATTGTCCCATCTGAAGCAACTGTCATTGTTTGTGCAGCGAGTGTTGCGATAGGAATGATTACATCTACACCATCATTCACAACTTGTGTTCCAATCTGTTGTAATGTCGTTTGATCATTCTGACCAGAATACACTTCACCATATTCGATCGTTACACCTTCTTTTTCACTAATTGCATCTAATTCAGCTGTGATTGCATCCGCAATCTCATCCAAAGATGCGTGATCTAATTGTTTAACGATAGCGACCTTATACGTCTTAGAAGTAGATGAAGAACTTGTAGTAGAAGTAGTTGATGTTGAAGAACATCCAACCATGCTAGCGAGCATTGTAACTGCTAAAGATAAAGATAATAGTTTTTTCATGTGATTTTTCCTCCTTTATTCTCTGCATTTCTCCATCTGTGAT
>CAVCCE010000158.1:0-4416 GCA_963600555.1 Duodenibacillus sp. | reverse complement strand
TTGACACTAATATCACACCATTACTAAAAAGAGTATCTATTTTCTTACAAGATAAAGAATGGGATTTAGCTAATGAATATTGTGAAAGAGTGTTAGATATGGATCCAGAAAATGGAAACGCATATTTTTAAAGGCTGATGGCTGATTTAAATGTATCAGATGATAAAAAATTAATGCGATAAAGCTGAATGCCAAACTAGTTCAGGATGCCCTGTCGATAGTGTGAATTTGTTATTTAGATTGATTTTACAAACTTGTAATGTGTATTTGTGAATCCTTCTCTTTCATAGAAACGATGAGCGTCTTTTCTTTTTTGATTAGAATCTAATTCTATTTGGTCACATCCTTGTTCTTTAGCTATGTGAATTGCTTGTTCTAGCATTTGTTTACCAATACCTTTATTTCTACAATCTTTATCAATGATAAATTCTAGTATTTCTGCAATCTTAGCACAATGATGTAGTTGTAATTCGAAACGCATATTTAAGATGCCTTTTACGACATTATCTTGTTCATAAACTAGAGCGTAATAATGATTGTCTTGATTTTGAATATAAAAAATCTTTGAGAGTTCTACTTCATCGAAGGTAGTTTCTTCTAAGATGCACATTAATCTATAAATATCTTTTGCATCTTCTTTTGTAGCTTTTCTAAACATAAATGGACCTCTTATACCTTTTTGTAAGGATAATTTTACAATATTTCTAATTGTTTAGAGATATAGTTTGATTTATCGGCAAAAAATATTTAACTCTGCTATAGAAAGTTTGGGATATCTTGCCGATAGTGATAATATATTTCCGATATATTGAGGCAATTATATGAAATTTATAGGTGTAAAAGAAACCGCAGAAAAATGGAGTGTATCTGAGAGAAGTGTAAGGAATTATTGTTCTTCTGGAAAAATATCTGGAGCTATTCTAATTGGTAAAACATGGAAAATTCCAGAGGATGCCACAAAACCTAATAGAAAGAAAAGAATAGGAAACCTTTCTAATAACTTATTGAAACGTTTAAGGATGGAAAAAGATGCTGGGTTATCCGGCGGTATCTATCACAAAATCCAGATAGAATTGACATACAATTCTAACCATATAGAAGGTAGTTGTTTATCGCATGATCAAACAATGTATATCTTTGAAACAAATACTATAGGAATAGAAAACGAAATAATTAATGTTGATGATATTGTAGAAACAACAAATCATTTTAAATGTATTGATCAAATTATTGATTTGGCTAATTATCCATTGAGTGAATCGATGATTAAACAATTACATTCCATTTTAAAAACAGGTACATCAGATAGTAGAAAGAACTGGTTTTCTGTAGGTGAATATAAACGTTTTGAAAATGAAGTGGGTGGAAGTATTACAACAAAACCAAAAGATGTTTCTAAAGAAATGAGGGCTTTATTGAAAGAATACAATTTATCTAAACAGAAAACGTTAGAAGAAATAATAGAATTTCATTATGAATTTGAAAAGATACATCCATTTCAAGATGGAAATGGACGTGTTGGAAGATTGATAATGTTTAAAGAGTGTCTTCGAAATGGAATAACACCATTTATTATTGATGATGATATTAAACAAATCTATTATCGAGGATTGAAAGAATGGAAGAATGAAAAGGGGGATCTATTAGATACTTGTTTAACTGCACAAGATAAGTTTAAGGTTTATTTAGAGTATTTTGGGATTTCGTATCAAGATTAAAAAAGAATTCTTGTTGTGATTGACACCATATATTCTACATGTTACTCTCTAATTACCATAAAGAGTACGTGAGGGACAGCCCCTATGATCGTACAGCAACCTACAACAATGCAAGGTGCTAAAGGCTGAATGATGGGTGTAGATAGATATGCAAGCTCATCATTACGATGGGCTTTTCTTTATGGCATATAGGAGATAGATGATATGCTGAGTGAATTATTATTAAGAATAGGGAATGCTTTGGATTATTTGATTCTACCACTTAAGATAGAATGGAAACATCATTATAGAAGAGAAAGAGTACAATTGTATCCAAGTGTTTCTTTCTGTAATCAATTACAAGATTTAGGTGCTGATATCAAACATGATATTGTGTATCCTGCCTATTTTGATCTTGTGTTATATGATGGAGATGAAGTTGTTTTGTCGTATGGTTGTAGAGATTTTAAGGATGATCAAGAAATGATTAATTCAACGAATGATGAATTTTTAGAAAGAATGGATGAATATATTGAACGACATAAATACTTTTCTTTGTTTTTATGGATACAAAAGAAGATATATCCATTACAATTAGATGAAGAATCAATACAGTAATAAGAAATGGAGATTAGAATATGCAAGATTAAACGATTACAAACTATCTGCATTATGGAAGAATCTTGAAAGCTATCGGTAATGAAGAAGAACTAAAGAAGATTGCTGGAGAACTAGCGAATAGACAAGATATCAGTGAAGTGAAAGTGACACAAGATAGTGTCATGGATAATGGAGAAATCGTTGAAAGAGTCAATGTGAAGATGGTCTTTTCTAACAATGATGAAGAACTAATGATAACGATAACGAAATAGTAGTTTTTGCTAAAAAAAATTAGATAGTGTATACTTACTCTCGAAAAGGGGGGATTAAAATGTCTAAAGAGAAAAAGGATCTTAAGGCTTTTTGTATTTTGTTTTATGTTTTAGCTGTATTAGCTTTCGTTGAAACCGCTGCACTTATTTATGTTGGGGTTACAGGTAATACATTTGGAATTAGTGAATTAGCTGGTATTGATACAACAACATTTAAGATTGTAGCTATCGTACTTGGGGTTCTATGTGCTGTTGATGGTATCTTAGAAGTTATCCTTGGTAGCAAGGGTCTAGCAGAACTTAAGGGTACTTATACAGGTACATCACACATGAAGCTTGCTGCTATCTTGGCTGTATTGAATGTTATTGGTCTAGGTATGGATATCTACGCTATCGTTAAGAATGAAGGTAGCTGGTTTAGCTTGATCAATGAAGTACTCGCAATCATTATTCTTGTTAATTACAGATCTTACTGTAAGAAGATCCTTGCAGAAAAGCAGTAATTGAAGAAACATTCTTACAACTTGTAGGAATGTTTTTTTTATGTATCGGAACCCAGTAAAGATAAAATGTATGGGATATCCCATACATTTTTTACAATACTTTTTCTCCTGCTACGTACTTATCTGTTACTTTACCACTACCTTGATAAGCATATCTTTCTAGACGATCTTTATTAGAACATTCTCTAGGACTTTTTAATTCATGATCATCAACGATTACCGCATCGAAATCATACCCTTCTTCAAATAGACCTACTTTTCCAAAGAAAGAACCGCCACCAACAGTTGCAATATAGAATGCTTCTTCTAAAGTAAGTGGTTTTTCACATTGATCGATATAAACATATCTAAGCTTACTACATTGGATAGCGGAAGTAATGACTTCTAATAGATTAAGTGTATGTCCTCCAGCTACGTCAGTTCCTAATCCGATATGAAATCCATTTCTTAAGTAATATGCTGCAGGAGCGATACCGGAAGCTAAATCTTCATTACTTGTAGGACAATGAGCGATATAAACACCTTTATTCTTCAAAAGTTCTTTTTCTTTTGTAGTTGTATGGACACAATGAGCCATGATCGTATTCTTTTTTAATAAACCATATCGATCATAAGTTTCAGCGTAGTTTTCTGTTTCTGGACATAGTTCATGTACCCATTTGATTTCATCTGTATTTTCTGAAAGATGGCTTTGAACTGGTAGATCCTGTTCTTGTGAAATCTTTCCTAGAGCTTCCATGTATGTATCGGTAACACTTGGTGTGAAACGAGGTGTGATGATTGGTTTTGTATTCTTGAAGTTATGTTTTTTACATTCTTCTAGCCAATGAGACGTGTTTTGGATACCAATGTTAGTTGTATGCTCTGTATAATTATCAGGACAATTACGATTCATGCATACTTTGCCAACATAACTAATCAAACCGGATTTTTCTAATTGTTCCATTAGTTCGATTGTTGCCTCTGTATGAATCGTTCCAAAGACACAACATCTTGTAGTGACGCTATGTAATAGATCATGAACAAAATGCTTATAACTTTCTTTTGCGTAATTGAGATCTTGAAATTTAGCTTCTTCAGGGAATGTATATTCATTTAGCCACTCTAAAAGCTGTAGATCCATTGCACATCCACAGAAGTTGTATTGTGGTGCATGTAAGTGTAGATCTGTAAAACCTGGAAGGATCATCTTTCCTGTATGATCATGGATTTCTAGTTGCTTCCATTCTTCTTTTCGTTGTTCACAAAAAGTAACACATTTACCATCTTTTACTTCTAGATATCCAGTTCTAGTTCTTATTTCATTTTGTGTTGGTGTATCAAAAAATGTTCCTTTTACTAAAT
>CAVCCE010000157.1:0-4423 GCA_963600555.1 Duodenibacillus sp. | reverse complement strand
AATCTGGATTCCAGCAGTTAATTCTGTTTTATCTTTTAAATAGGATGATTTACGTACGATAGAGAATGCATGAAATAGAAGATCTTTTGAATCTTTTGAATTTAATAATAGATTTAAATCCTCTTGAATAGATTCATAGTATTTTTTTGCGGATGCATAGATATCTATGAATTGTTGTGTTTCTCTTTCAAAGATATCATGAGAAATCGTTTCATTAATATCATTAGGCATAGAAGTATCAATCATTGTATTTTCAAAGAAAAGATAACTTTCAGAATCAATTGGATATTCAAATGCATTTTGACGGAAAGCTTTTAAAAGAGATTCTTTGTCTTTTTTAATACCTAAAGTAACCAATGTTTTAAAAATCATTGGTAAATGTAATTCTTTGGAAGTACGTAAAGAAGAGAATGGAATATGGTATCTTCTAAATACAGATTCATATAAAGGCAATGAAGTAGAAGAAGATAGAATGACATTACAAGGTGTGTTCTTATTACAGATATCTTGAGCGATGGCTTCTGCTTCACTTCTTGCGTTTAGTGCGTATTTGATTTCTACTTGTGGAGTGTTGGAAGGATATTTTTCTTCATCTGTTTTTGAAGCTAACTGTTGGAATACATTGTAATGATAAGTATTTGTTATAAATTGATAATGAAAAGTGATATCAGAAGATAGATTTTGAATAACTTCATCTTTCTTCAATATGTTTTTCTTTTCTGCTAAATCTAGAGATAATGCTATCTTTAAGATCCTTTTTAGTTCTTCCTCATTTGCGTTTGTTTCTGGTAGATCTTCATTTGAGATTCCGTATAAAACACATTCTTGTGCGAAAGAAAGTATTTCTTGAATAAATGCAGGAAATGAGAACATTGCCTGATAGATTGGAAAGTGTTCTTTTTCTTTTTGGAGTAAAGAAGATAATTGCATAGATAAAACGACTAAATCATCTTTTTCTTCTTTTAATAATGTATTAAGAGATAATACTTGTACATTGTTTACGATACCATTGTTTTTAGAAGCAATCTCTCTTAAAATTGCATCTTTTTGATCGATACTTGCGATTATTGTTTTCATGGTTCTATTTTACTATGAATTAATATTTTTACTGTACATAATTTTGTATAGTTAAAATAAGATTTTGTTGTATAGTGTTATGTTATAATTGAGACTACAAAAAGGAGTATTACATCTACTATGAGAAGAGGAAATAACAGTTGGTGGATCTGGTTAATATTATTTATTATTTTAGGTGGTGGCATTGGTGCTTTATTACCTTTATTTTTAATTATTGCGGTCGTTGTAGCGATTGCGATGGCATCCGTATCTTCCTACAAGAAACAAGACTCTTTTACACAGAATTTTAGTAACTTTACTACATATAAAAGAAATGGTTCTTATCAAAGAAGCGAATCTGAATCTAGTAAATTAGCTAAGATCAATATGTATTTAAGAAAGTATTTCCGTACAAGAAATAGCGTTACTGTTATTGATAATATTGAGTTGCGTCTTAGAGAAGAAAAGTTCGCTTCATTAGCTTCTTTAGATGTGTATAGAAATAATTCCTTGATTTGTTCTTTTAATGATTATCAAAGAAGATATCCAGAATCTTATTCTGCAATCATCGAAGATCTATTGAGACTTTCAAATAATGCTCCAATTCAGGATGAAGTATTTGATGCGGAAGTTGTAGAAAATCCTCAACAACAAGAACAACCAAAACAAAATACAACTAAGCAAACAAAGAATTCTCAATATTATATTGATGAAATCAATGGTTTAAACAATGATATTCCTGATGAAGAAATATCAAATGGTCTATATGAAACATGTTCATTATTGAAACAGATCCAAACATTAGAAGAAAAATTCCCTAACTCAAAGGATAAGCTAAAGAAACTTTATGAATATTATCTTCCAATCTTAATTAAGATCTTAAAACAATATAGAAACTTACAATATGCAAAGACAGATCCTTCTTATGAAGAGACGAAAAATAAATTAACTAGAACGATTCATTTGATCAATGACGCTATGAGTAAGATCATCTCTTCTATGACGGATGAAGATTTTATCAATCTTTCCGCAGATATTTCTACTTTAGAAGCAGTTTTAAAGAAAGATGGATTAACAGAAGAAGGAACGATGTCTGCCACTAAAAGCAAAGGTGAATAATCATGACAGATAGGAACGATGAAAAGAATCGTCTTTGGAATGAAGTGTTTTCTAAGAAAAGAACATATGAAGAAACAGAAGATTCAAATATTGAATTGACTACGGATGTACCAAAAGAAGATAAAGTATCTACTACTGATTCTATTCTAAAAACAGCTGATAAAGCGATGCAGGAATTGTCTAAGATCTTAAACAAACAAAAAGATGAATTGACAAAGATGCATGAAGAAATAAAGGAAACACCATCCACTACAGATGTTGATATTGATGCATTAGAAAAAGAAATCAAACAGGATTATGGTGTAGAAGAAACAGTAAGTGATTTTGATTCTGGTAAAGTATTTCAAGAAATTGAATCAAATGTTCAAAAGAAAATACTTGGACAAGATGAAGCTGTTAAAAAGATGTGTGTAGCATTTCGTAGACCATTTGTGATGGGAGATAATGAGAATGGTGTTAAGAATGTCATTCTTGTTCATGGTCCACATGGTTCAGGAAAGCACGCTACAATAACAGAAATAACAAAAGAATTAAAACAACGAAATATCATTCCTAGTGATGATGTATACACAATGGATATGTCTCGTTATACTTCAGCTTCTCAAGAACAGATTTTCTTACAAGATCTTTATGAAGCCTTAAATGGAAATGGTTCTGTTATTTGCTTTGAGAAATTTGAAAGTACTTTTGCGTCTTTTTTAAGAATGATTTCTTCTTTAGTGACGGATGGTAAAGTAGTATTAAATAAAAGATATGTATTATCAAAAGGTGTTTTGGTAGAAGCACAGACAGGTCTTGTAAAGGATGCTATTGATTCATTACAAGTAAATAATAAATATTTAGTATTTATTACAAATGGTAAAGTATCTGCAGTACAAGATGCATTTGGGGCTGACTTCATGTATCACGTATTAGATGATATTACATTCACATCATTAGATGATGAATCTAGTAGTTCTATCATTATTCAGAATACAAATAATTTGATTGATAAATGTAAAAATAAATTACATGTAAGTGTAAGTGTAGATGAAAGTATTCGTAGTTGGGTACATACACATTTTGATAAGTCATTGGGTGCAGACTCAATTCAATCTATTTTTTATGATTTTTATGTTTCTTTATCTGAATTTGTATTGAATGAGAATCTAGGAAATGAAGAAGAAATTACAATGAATGTAAAAGATGATATTCCTTATGCATTTTATAAAGATTCATCGATTCAATTATCTAGAGAAAAGAATTCAGCAGATGAAGTAGAAGCAATCAACAAAGAGCTTAATGAAATCGTTGGATTAGATAGCGTAAAGAAATATATTCATTCTTTGCAAGCTCATATCTCTTTACAAGAGAAGAGAAAACAACAAGGTATGAAGAGTGCATCTGTTTCTATGCATATGATCTTTACTGGAAATCCAGGCACTGGTAAAACTACTATCGCAAGATTACTCGCTCGCTACTTAAAAGCTATTGGCGTATTAAGTGAAGGACAACTTGTAGAAGTAACAAGAGGGGATCTGGTAGCTCAGTATGTTGGTCAAACAGCACCATTAACGATGTCAGTCATCAAGAGTGCATTGGGTGGCGTCTTGTTTATTGATGAAGCTTATTCCTTATATAGAGGAAAAGATGATTCATTTGGCTTAGAAGCAATCGATACACTTGTCAAAGCGATGGAAGATAATAGAGATAATTTGATTGTTGTATTAGCTGGATATAAGAAAGAAATGGCAACATTCTTAGAATCTAATTCAGGTTTAAAATCGAGATTCCCTAATATCATCAATTTTGAAGATTATACAGGGGAACAACTCTATGAAATTGCGAATATTCAGGCAAAGTCAAAAGGCTATGAAATTGAAGCTGGTGCGAAAGATGCTTTGGTGAAGTACTTTAATGAAGTGCAATCAATCAATGCTGAAGAAGCAGGTAATGGTAGATTAGCTAGAAACTTGATTGAATCAGCAATTCTGAAACAAGCAGAAAGAGTTTTAAATACAACAGATACAAAAGAAATGACAATGTTAAAAGAAGAAGATTTTGATTTGACGGTTAAAGTGAAACCAAAAGAAGAAAATGTAGATTCTTCATTGTCAGACCTAATGAATATGATGAAAAACTAAGTTTGGACAAAAAGTTCAAACTTTTTTTTGGAATTCTTAAAAAACTTGTGAATATTTAAGTAGGAGGCTATTTAAGAATGCAGAATAAAGTACTAGAAAAATTTATGAATCTAAAGATAACGAAT
>CAVCCE010000156.1:0-4433 GCA_963600555.1 Duodenibacillus sp. | reverse complement strand
GAATGACAGATGTTCCTTGTATGAGACTTGTTAAGGAATATGGTGGTAAATCAATAGCTGTATATTCAAAGAGTGATGAAGTTGCCAAACAGTTAAAGGCTGATGGTAGAGTCAATTTTATCGCTAAGGCAAATTATGAAGAAGGCTCTGAAATGGAAGATGTGGTCAAAAAGATCATTGATCATATGAGATGTGATGAAGTGTTAAGAGAAATCGAGGGCTAGTTATGAATTTAAATAAGATCAAAAAGAGTTTAAAAGATCCTATGGTCATGATACTTGTAATATTACTTGTATTCTTAACAATAGGAACTTCTATATCTGGTTGTAAGAAAAGTAAGACAGTTATTGAACTAGATGCTGCGTATGGTGGAGATAATACAGGCTATCAAGGTATTATCAATGAATCTGACTTTACAGAAAGCGTTGTAGAAAAACTAGCTGCATTATTAACAGAAGATGGTAACTTTGAAGTGTTACTAACACATGAAGCTGGTACATCTAGTACAGTGGAAGAAAGAAGTGAAAAGATCAACCAGGATAAACCAGATATCGTATTAAGTATTCACGCTTCAGGTACACCTGATTCTTCTAGAAGTGGTCAAGAAATCTATGCGGATATTCCTACTGCTTCTACACATGATGCTTCTTTATCTTTAGCGAATGCTATTTCTACTGCATTCACTTCAGATACTTGGACACCTACAGTAGATTATCTATACTACAAACCATTTGATGATGATTCCTATCAACTAGAAATCGTTAGTAGTGAAGATACGACAGATTATCAATTGGAAACATGGGATCTTATGGAGAAATGTGATGTTCCAGTTGTGATTTCTGATCAAATCTATGTAACGAATCAATCTGATATCGATACATGGGCTAGTGATGATGGATATCAGAAAGCCGCAGAATTATATTATTCCGCAATCAAGAGCTATTATGGAATCGAAAAGTAACGCAGAAAGATTCTTAGATGCATATGCACAATTAGAAGCTAAGATGACATCTTTGTGTAGAGAAACAAAGTATGTACCATTCTCACAATTGCTATCTAGATTAGCTTCTAAGAACAGAATCATTTCTATCAATCAAGAATCTCTAAGAGAATATAGTGAACTTAGAAATGCATTGGTACATATGAGAGGTGATCATCAAGAAATCATTGCGGAACCATGTGATTCTGTTACAGAAGATATTGAGCGAATCACACAAGCACTAATGAGTGAAGATTCAATTTTGAACTATGCCTGTAAACCTGTTAAGACAGTTAAGAAAACAGATACGATCTTAGATGCATATAAGATCATGGAAGAAATGGATACCAGTAAGATTCCAGTTTATGAGGATCATAACTATGTTGGTTTACTGACAATGGGAATGCTAGCGAAATATGCACTAGAGAATTCAAGTGATGGTACTGTTGAACAAGCGATGATCCATAAGGATAATGAAAGAGTATTATTCTTACCAAAGAGTTCAAATGCACAACTAGCTATCAAGGGATTTGATAAAGCTATGAGGGAAGGTAATTCTTTGTTAGCGATATTAATTACAGAACATGGTAAAACAAATGAATATCCATTAGGTATCATTACATATGCAGATTTTCCAACAATCATGAAGGACTAGAGAAATCTAGTTCTTTTTTTGGAATGTTCTTGAAATATTATCAAAGATGATTTGTTTTTGAGATGTTGTTGTAGAATGATAATATGAAATTTTCTTTTTTTCATCATAAAGATACAAAAGAAGAAATCGTTCTTCGTTATGAATATAGTGAAGATGCTTCTGAATCAACAAGTTGGGTGAAAGATATTCATTATTCAATGTGTAAGAAAGGATCTCTACAAAAGGTAGGAGAGTGTGATCTTAGACTGGGAATGAATGATGAAATCTATTATGCAGGACAAGTTGGCTACAGGGTGTATTTGCCATTTCGTGGATATGGTTATGCATATGATGCATGTAAATTGTTATTTGAAATAGCGAAGAATGAATATCATATGAATGATTTGATCATTACCTGTTCTCCAGAGAATATAGCCTCTCATAAAACATTAGAGAAATTAAAAGGGACATTGATAGAAAAGATAGATGTTCCTGAAAACCATTGGTTGTATCTTAGAGGAGAAACAGTGAAGTGTATTTACAGATTTGTGCTTTAAATTTGAAATGGGTTTTAAACTGAGTAAGGTATATATGACTGGAAAAGGCTACTCGTTTCTTTTTTTATGAACAAAACAGGGAAATCGTCATTTTAATCGCGTGTGTTTTCTTGCTTACTTAGGTTATAATAAGAACATGCGTAAAATACTAAAGGTCTTAACAAGTAGATTATTTATTGTTGCACCACTTGTGATATTGCAGTTTGCGTTTTTTGTGATGCTGTTTTATAGCGTTGCTTATACAGAAAGATTGTTGCCTTTCTTATCTTTGATGTCGATAATCTTCTGCATCTATGTAATTAATCGAAATGAAGATCCTTCTTATAAGATAGCTTGGATCATTGTAATATTAGCTGCACCAGTCATTGGTATTCCTTTATATGTACTTGCAGGAAATCGTCATGTACCTAAGAAACTATATAATGGAACAGTTCGTGCTACAGATCAAATGGATGATTTGTTGGTGAAAAGCGTGAATATTGATGATTGTGATGATGTTGATGGTGGCGCGAAAAAGATGTTCCGTTATGGAAGAAAACGTGTAGGATTTCCTGTTTATCAACATACAAAGAGTGAATATTATTCTAGTGGAGAAGAATGGTTTCCACATTACTTAGAAGCTTTAAGACAAGCAAAACATTTCATCTTTATTGAGACGTTTATCATAGATCAAGGATCTATGTGGAATGAAGTATTAACGATACTAAAAGATAAAGTAAAAGAAGGTGTTGAAGTAAAGATCATCTATGACGATTTTGGATCTATTACATTACCTCACCATTATTCTAGATATTTAAGAGAATTAGGAATAGAAGCACATCGTTTTAATCATGTGCGTGCTAGATTCATCATTCAGATGAATAATAGAGATCATAGAAAGATTACGGTTATTGATAACCAAGTAGCTTTTACTGGTGGTGTGAACTTTGCGGATGAATATGTGAATCGTATTGAAAGATTTGGATATTGGAAAGATAGTGCGATACGTATTGAAGGGGAAGCAGTTTGGTCATTTACGGTTATGTTCTTAGGGTTATTGTCTTATGTAAGAAGTAAGAATGAACCGGTTGTTGAATATGAAAAATATCGTATCAATTATAGTGTAGAAGGAGATGGTGGTTATTATCAACCATGGGCTGATACACCAACAGACAAAGAATCTGTAGCGTTAAATATGCATGTGCATATGGTAAAACACGCAAGAAATTATATCTATATTGATACACCATATCTTATCTTGAATGAGACAATGAAACAAGAATTGATATTAGCTGCTAAGAGTGGTGTAGATGTACGTATTCTTACTCCTCATATTCCAGATAAGAAATTGGTATTTCAGATTACAAGAGGCTTTTATAGAGAACTGATTGATGCTGGAGTGAGGATCTACGAATTTTTACCTGGGTTCAATCATACAAAGAATTTTGTTTCAGATGATAATATCGCAATCGTAGGTAGTGCGAATACAGATTATAGAAGTTATTTCTTGCATTTTGAGAATGGTTGTTTGATGTATAACACTAGTGAGATCATGAAAATCAAACAGAATTTCTTGGATGCGATAGAGAAGTCACATGAAGTAACAATAGAAGATACAGAGAAAGTATTTGTGTTAGTAAGAATCGTTAGAGCAGTGTTGAATTTGTTTATTCCATTGTTGTAGGAGGGTTATGACAAAATTAGGATTGGTTTTAGAAGGCGGAGGAATCCGCGGCGCATATACAGCTGGTGCATTAGCGTGGTTGAAAGATAATGGTTATCAATTTGATTACCATGTAGGAATTTCTAGTGGTGCAGCGTACTTAGCTTTTTATATGACAGATAGAATGGACGTAGCGAAGAAGATGGCTACATATTATACTGTTCAAAGTGATATCGTAGGATTAAAAGCTTTATTACATTGTGGATACTTTGTTGATTATCAAAAAGTATTTGAAGAAGATATGATCAAGAAAGAACATATGAGCATTCGTCCAATCATTGATGAAAAGATGCCCATGGAAGTAGGATGTTATGATCTAGGAAAGGGAGAAACGGTCTACTTTAATTCTAGTGAATTAGATGAGGGAATGAAGATCATTCGAGGAGCTTGTGCATTACCAATTGCGTCAGCTATTGTTGATGTGAATGGATATCGTTTATTGGATGGTGGTATCACAAAGATGATTCCAATTGAAAGAGCTTTAGAACAAGGGTGTGATAAGTGTCTAGTTATCACAACAAAACCAAAAGACTATGTTAGAAAACCATCTTCTAGTATTGT
>CAVCCE010000155.1:0-4449 GCA_963600555.1 Duodenibacillus sp. | reverse complement strand
CAACTACCATGTATATACAGAGAACAAATATCAAGATTCCTGTAAATATCTTTTTACGTTTTTGTTTTCTTAAGATCTTCTTTTTCTTTTTTGCTCGCTGAATTTCTTCATCAACATTTTCTAACTTACCGAGTTTGATCTTTGTTTTCTTATCTTGATGTACAGTTTCTGAATGCACAGTTTGATTTGCTTCACTTTGACTTTCTGATTGTTCAGAAGTTGAAGTGGATAGGATATCAGCTGAAGGATCTTTTTCTGAATTGAGAAATTGATTTTCTTCACTTACGATTTCAGATGAATCTGCTTCAGAAATGGTTTCTTCAGATGATGATTCTTCACTTGATTGCAATTCTTCAGACTGAATTGAAACAGATGCTTCTGATTGAAAAGTTGCCTGGTTTTCGGAAGAAGAAATTTCTTCTGAAATAGCTGGTACATCTGATTCTGAATGTTCTTGATTGTTAGGAGCTGAAGCGAATGTGGATTCGGTTTTTGATTCCTCATTAACTGATTTTTCTTCATCCGTATGGATTTCATTTTCTTTTACTTCTTTTTCTTTATTATCCATAACAACTCCTTTCAATATAATAGCCATCTAAAATTATATCAAATTTCAGATGGCTTTGTGTGAATATTAAGATTATTATCACTATTTTTTGCGGAAGTATTGAAGGCAAATTGCACCTAGACCTGTATGGGCCGCAACAGGGGAACATAATTCAATGACTTCAATTTCAGCTTTAGGAAATCTTTCACTCATCTTACGATAAAGAGATTGTGCTTCAGAAATGTTGTTAACATGAGCGATTGCGATATGCCAATCATCAGAACTGTTGATTCCATCATTTTCCATTTGTTCCATAGCTTTTTCTAATGCTTTTCTAAATGTACGTACTTTTTGTAATGTGTCGATCCTACCAGATGTTGCCTTATTGATTTGTAAAACAGGAGCTATTTTTAATAATTTTCCAAGTTTTGCGGCAAGTGGTGTCATTCTTCCACCACGTATCAATTGATCAAGATTTTCTGGAATGATCAATGTATTACATGAATCAATGACTTCATTTGTAATCAATTGTATTTCTAGATCATTGATTCCCTCTTCATGTGCTTTTTTGATTCTTTTGATCAAATATTCTTGAACGACTGCAGTAACGTAAGTATCTACAGTAATGATATTGAGATCTAAGCTTTGCGCAATCGTAGTCATTGTAGAAATCGTACCAGATAATCCATTACAAATAGGTACCGCAATGATTAGGTCTGTTCCTTGTTCTTTTAAGCTTTCAAAACATTCTTGAATGATTCCAGGAGAAGGTTGTGACGTTTTAAATACATGTCCTTCTTTTAATAAATCGATTAGATCTTGTTTTGAGAGATTCTCCATATCTTGATATGTATTTTTTTCATCGGAGACTTGAAGGGGAACACTAATGATTCCATCTTTTGCCATTTCAGCGATAGACTTACCTGTTCCACTATCCGTTACATAAGCAATTTTCATAAATTTATACCTCTGAAAAAATTATAATATTAAATTAGAAAACATGAAAGTATTGAATAAAACATTGGATGATGTTTTGTAGTACAATAATGACATGTGTACGCATCTTTATACTAGAAGCTGTTATAGTCTATTAAGCAGCACCATTCGTATCCAAGAATATGTTCAATACGCAAAATCTTTAGGATATGAACATATTACATTAACAGACCATAATGTCATGTATGGGGCTGCTAGTTTTATTGATGCTTGTAAGAAAGAAGGAATTCATGGAATCGTTGGACTAGAAGTAGATTGTATGTACCATGATTCTATTGTTCCTTTTGTTTTATTATCAAAAGATAATACTGGTTATATAGATCTAATGAAGTTATCATCTTCTATCAATGAACAGAATGAAGCTTGTACTTTAGAAATGTTAAAGAATGCTAAGAAACACTGTCATTTGATCGTATTTGGAGAAGGTGGTTGGTTTCATAGTGAAATGAACAATGAAGATACAGAAGGTGTTCGTAAGAAACTAGAAATCATGAAAGAGGATCTTGGACAGTTTGATATTGGATTATCGTATAACGAAGCTCCATATTGGAAACCTAGAAATACAGTATTAAAAAGAATTGCACAAACGATGCATATTTCTACTGTAGCTTTAAATAAGATCTATTACTTAAAGAAAGAAGATTCTAGTGCACATCGAATCCTAAAAGGAATGCTAGAAAATAAGACCATTCATGATCAAACTTTAACAGAGATCAATGGTAGATATTTCTTATCCAAAGAAGAAATGAAAAAATACTATGATGAAGATGATCTGAAAAGAAGTGATGTGATTGCTAGTATGTGTAAAGCTGATTATGATATCCCTAAAACTTCTTTACCAGTTTATTCTTTGAAAGAAAATGTAGAACCTAAAGTATATCTGACACAATTATGTAAAGCTGGTCTGAAGAAAAGATTGAATGGAAAGAATGATGAGAGATATACACAACGATTGATGTATGAATTATCTGTTATTATTCGTATGCATTATGAGAATTATTTTTTGATCGTTTATGATTTTATTTGCCAAGCTAGAAAAAATGGTATTTATATTGGACCAGGTAGAGGTAGTGCTGCAGGAAGTTTGGTTTCTTATTGTTTAGGAATAACTATGATCGATCCATTGAAATATGGATTGTTGTTTGAAAGATTCTTAAATCCAGAACGTGTCTCTATGCCTGATATCGATGTAGATATTCCAGACAAAGATAGAAGTAAAGTAATCGATTATGTTTATCATAAATATGGTGAAGATCATGTTTGTAATATCGTTACGTTTGGTACACTAGGACCAAAGATGGTATTGCGTGAAGTAGGTAAAGTTTTAGACATGTTTGATCGTGAAATCGAAATGGTCACAAAACTCATTCCTAACCAAGGTAAAATGACATTACAGAAAGCGTATCAAACGATTCCTAGATTTAAACAATTGATTGATTCAGAAAATAAATATACGAATTTATATCAAATCAGCAGAAAGCTAGAAGGTCTACCACATCATACAAGTATTCATGCAAGTGGCATTTTAATGTCTGAAAGACCATTGAATGAAATCGTACCTACAATGAAAACAGGTGATGATATTAAGACATGTCAATATTCATTGCATTATCTTCAAGAAAGAGGATTGATCAAGATGGATTTTTTAGGATTAAGAAATCTATCAATCATTGATGAAATCGTAACAAAGATAAAACAAAGAGATCCAGATTTTAATATCTTAAATATTCCTTTAGATGATTCAAAGACATATCAAGTATTTTCCTACGCAAATACATTAGGTGTATTCCAATTTGAAAGTGAAGGAATGAAGAATCTTTTAAGAAGATTTAAACCTAGAAATATACAAGAAATTGCGGATGCGATGGCATTGTATCGACCAGGTCCTATGGATCATATCAAAACATATCTAGAGAATCGTAAAGATCCTTCTAAAGTAGAATATCCAACTGTTGGTATGAAATCTGTGTTAGAAGAAACATATGGAATCATGATCTATCAAGAACAAATCATGATGATTGCTAGAAATGTAGCTGGATTCTCATTAGGTAAGGCAGACATCTTACGTAAGGCTATTTCTGATAAAGATGAACAAAAAATCTTAAATCTTAAACAAGACTTTATTAGTGGTGCTTTAAAGAATGGTTATACTGATGAAGTCATTGATCGTTTATTTGAAGATATCATGAATTTTGCGGGATATGGCTTTAATAAATCACATGCGATAGCTTATAGCTATATTGCGTATCAATTAGCGTATCTGAAAGCTAACTATCCATTTGATTTTTATACATCTCTATTAAATAGTGTGATATCTGATTCTAATAAGACATCACAATATATTGATGAATGTAAAAGAAGAAAGATCAATATTCTTTATCCATCAGTAAATGAAAGTGATTCTTATTATCAAACAGAGAAGAATGGTTTAAGAATTCCTTTATCTATTATTCAAGATGTTGGTATCAATGTATCTGAAAAGATCGTATCAGAAAGAAAAAAGAATGGACCATATTTAGATATCTTTGATTTTGTTGCTAGATGTAATCTATATGGTATAAAGATCAATCAAATTGAATCTTTGATTGATGCAGGTAGTTGTGATTGTTTTAATGAAACTAGGGTTACATTGAAATCTGTATTACAAAGTGCAGAGTCTTATGCAAGCGTAGTAAAGGTAAAAGATAAAGATGGTAATTTCCATGTCAATCTTTCTTTAGTAAGCAAACCAACATATATTCGTAAAGCTGAAAATGAAAGCATACGTGAAGAATATGAAAGAAATGCATTAGGATTTACATTAGGTATTTCCTATGTACAAAAGATACGAGAAGAGAATCATATTCAAACATCATCACTAGCTTCTATTTCTACGATGAAAGGTAGAGTCGTTGGTTTCGCTCAAA
>CAVCCE010000154.1:0-4454 GCA_963600555.1 Duodenibacillus sp. | reverse complement strand
GCTTCTTTTACAGCATCATTGATTGTTGCTTCCATCAATGTGCCAATCTGTTTAACAATATAATCAGCATCCTTTAAATAGATAACGCCCCTAGATTGAACGTCTGGTCCACCTATAATTTCTTTTGTTGCATGATTTACAACGATACCAATAATAATAGCACCATCTGTACTTAACGTTTCACGATCTTTAATGACCATACCAGTAGCATCTAATGAATCACCACCATCGATCATAACATCACCAACATCAACAGAATCAAAACTCTTCTTCAGTTTACCATCTTCGATCGTAGCAACTTGACCATCATCCATGACAATAATATTAGATGCATTATATCCCATATCTAAAGCAATATTTGCATTAGATATCAGCTGTCTATATTCCCCCTTAACAGGCATGTAATATTTTGGTCTCATCAAATAGACCATCATTTTGATATCTTCTATAGATGCATGCATAGAGAATGAACGTTTTGTATCGATTGCTTCAACACGATCTGCTTCTTTATAAAGATCATCTTCCATGCTAGCTTCACTTCTTTCAGTACCAGGTACTGCAGGAGAAGCAATAATGACTGTATCAGTCTTGCGCATTTCAATAAAGTCATCTTCTTTTGTCGCAATCTTATGTACTTTAGTGAAAATCGTTGAACCAGTTCCTGCAACGATAATAACGATATTTTCCATATCATTGTTAAAAGAATCTTTAGAAACTTCTAAGCCTGCTGGAATATGGTAATACCCTAATTTAGCCATATCATTCATCAACTTACGTAATTCATCATCATAGATCATGATCTTACGATTATATTTATTCGCAAGTTCAATGATTTCAATGACTCTATAAATGTTTTGGTTAAATACAGTAATTAATATTCTACCTTTTGAATCCTCAAAGTATGGTTCAATGACATCTGTAATACGATGGGATGGTGCAGAATGACCAGGTCTATTTGAACCAACAGATTCACACATTAACGCTAATACACCGTCATGTCCTAGATCAGTAATATTTGTAATATCACTTGAGAACGCATCATTCTTGATATCATAATCAACAATGAATTCAGATGTATAGACGACATAACCATCACTTGTTTTAATAGCTACACCAAAACCATCTGCGATAGATTGAGTCGTACCAAATGTTTTGATTTCTGTTTTTCCAATCTTAAACTCACTATTTCTTCTTACTCTGTGAATATTTAATTTTCCTAAACCATATTGTTTAGCACGTCTTTCAAACATCAAAGCTGTAAAAGGTGCCATATAGATAGGTACATCAGGAATTTGTTTCACTAACATAGGTAATGCAGCCATAACATCTTCATGACCATGTGTTATAAATACACCTTTAATTCTCTTCGCATTTTCTACTAAATATGAGAAATCAGGAATAATCATTTCAATTCCAAGCTGATCAGCATCAGGATATTTTAAACCACATTCCAGAACAAAGATATCATTGTTATTTTCAACGACATACATGTTCTTTCCGTCTTCATCCAAGCCGCCAAGCGCAAATATACGTACTTTGCTCATATATCCTCCAATTATTTTTCAACTTAATTTCGCATCAACATTATAAAACAAACAAGAAACTATCACAATGCTTTCCCATTCAAAGAAAAGCTTCTAACTTCTGTAATTTCTACTTCTACGATTTGATTCTCAAGTCCTTCTTTTCCAGTGAAATTAACAAGTTTATTTTCTTCAGAATATCCAGAATATACATCCGCATTCTTCTTGCTTCTTCCTTCGCAAAGAACTTTAACTTTCTTATTTAGATACTTTTTATTATTTTCTTTTGCCCAATGATTGATATGATCATTTAATTCTTGTAATCTAGCTTTTTTGACAGAAGCATCGATTTGATTATCCATTCGTGCAGCTGGTGTACCTTCACGAGGTGAATACATAAAAGAATATGCTCCATCAAATTGACAATAATCTACCAAAGCTACTGTTTCTTGGAATTCTTCATCCGTTTCTCCAGGGAAGCCAACAATCAAATCTGTTGTAAAAGTAATATTAGGAATTCTTTCTTTTAAACGATCAAATACTTCCTTGTATTCTTCTACTGTATATCCTCTAGCCATGCGTCTTAATACTTCATTAGAACCAGATTGTACTGGTAAATGTAAAGCAGGCATGATATTTGGATAATCTAGCATTGCTTGAATCGTTGTTTCAGAATAATCTCTTGGTGAAGAAGAATAGAAACGAATTCTTTCAATACCTAACTTTGCGATTTCAATTAAAAGATCAGTAAATCCATCTTCCATACCAAGATCTTTTCCATATGCATTAACATTCTGTCCAAGAAGAATGACTTCTTTTCCACCATTGTCCATCAATTGTTTTACTTCACGAACAATATCACCCATTCTTCTACTTCTTTCTTTTCCACGAGTATAAGGAACGATACAGTATGTACAGAACTTATTACATCCATACATAATATCTACATACCCTTTTACATTTTGACTTCTCTTTACTGGAAGATTCTCAATGACCCTTCCTTCTTCAGATAAAACTTCAACTTTTCTCTGTTTCGTTATAGTAACTTCTTTTAAAAGATCTGGTAGACGATAAATATTATGTGTTCCAAAAATAAGATCTACTTGTGGATAACTCTTTAAAATTTCTTGTACAACGCTTTCTTCTTGAGCCATACATCCACAGACACAGAAGATTCTATTTGGATCTTGTGTCTTCAAACCTTTCAACATGCCAATCTCACCTAAAACATGTTCTTCTGCAGCACGTCTAACAGCACATGTATTGAAAATCAATACATCTGCTTCTTCCGGTTTCTCAGTATTTTTATATCCCATGACTTCCATCATACCAGCAATACTTTCGCCATCACGAACATTAGCCTGGCACCCATAAGTACGAATATAATAGTTCTTTCCTTTACCTAGAACTTCTAATTGATCATTCATAGAGAATAAGCCATATTCAACATCTACTTCATCTCTAGTTCTTTTTGCTTCATCCAAATGACTTGGTAATTTATAATCTTTTTTCATAATTGTTCTCCGTGAATATGTATTATATCAGAAACAGTCCAAACTCCATAAAAAAAAACCAGATATTCTGGCTTTTTTTATCCTACTTCTCAGCAATTGCAGAAACTGGGCAAGCTCCTACACAAGAGAGGCAAGTAATGCATACGCTTTCGTCACAACCGGACTTACCTTCATCATCTAAAGATAGTGCGGAAACTGGGCATACACCTACACAAGCACCACAACCGATGCAAGTATCCTTATCAACTGTTACTGGCATAATGTTCCTCCTTCTTGAAGCATTATACCACCCTCAAAAACTGAGAACAACTAACTTGTGAAAAAAAGTAAAAAGTTAGCAAGCACTAACTATCATAAAAAAGAAAAGACATCCGAAGATGTCTTAATTCATTACTTAGCTAATTCTTGCACACGAACTTCACGAATCAAAGTAACTTTGATTTGACCAGGATAAGTCAATTCATTTTCAATCTTTTCACGGATATCATGAGCAACTTTGACCATTGTAATATCATCAATCTTTTCAGGTTGTACCATGATACGAATTTCTCTACCAGCTTGAATCGCAAATGCTTTTTCAACACCATCGAAACTATTCGCAATCTTTTCAAGATTTTCCAATCTTTCAATATAACCTTCCATAGATTCATATCTAGCACCAGGTCTAGCAGCTGAAATCGTATCTGCTGCAGCAACCAATACAGAAATAATATCTGTAGCTTCAGTATCACCATGATGAGATTCAATTGCATTTACTACAATAGGATTTTCACCATATTTCTTAGCATACTTAGCACCTAATTCAACATGGCTTCCTTCTTGTTCAAAATCTACTGCTTTACCAATGTCGTGCAATAGTCCAGCTCTCTTAGCTAGTGCTTGATTCAAGCCAAGTTCAGCTGCCATCATACCAGCAAAATTTGCAACTTCAATAGAATGTTCTAGCCCATTCTGTCCATAACTATAACGGAAACGTAAACGACCAATCAACTTGATCAATTCACGATTCATCTTACCAATTCCTAACTTATAAACAGTTTCATTACCAATCTTAAAGATCGTTTCATCAAGTTCTTTCTTTACTTTGTTAATGACTTCTTCAATTCTACCTGGTTGGATTCTTCCATCCTTCATAAGAATTTCAAGAGATTGTCTAGCGACTTCTCTACGAATAGGATCAAAACAACTAACAGTAATTACATCAGGTGTGTCATCAATGATTAGATCAACACCAGTAGCTTGTTCGATAGCTCGAATATTTCTACCTTCTCTACCAATGATTCTACCCTTCATTTCCTCACTAGGAAGAGTGACTGTAGAAACTGTTCTTTCAATAACTTCATCTTGAGAATATCTTTGAATCGCTAAAGCAATAGCGTTTCTAGCATAATCAGATGCAGTATTTTCTGCCTCTTCT
>CAVCCE010000153.1:0-4496 GCA_963600555.1 Duodenibacillus sp. | reverse complement strand
TTGATAAACCTAAGGATTGTAAAAAAGGAATTGATTTTGATCGTAAGCTTTATATTACAAGACGTGAATTCGAACAGGGTAGTGAAGATACTTATATCTGTTCTCTTTCTTCACGTACAATCGTATACAAAGGTATGTTTTTAGTGAATCAATTACGTGCTTTCTATGATGATATGAGAGATAGTGATTATGAAACTGCTATTGCTATCGTGCATTCACGTTTCTCAACAAATACGACTCCAAGTTGGCAAAGAGCACATCCATACCGTTTTATTGCACACAATGGTGAAATCAATACAATCAGAGGTAATGCAGATCGTATGTTAGCTCGTGAAGAAACGATGTCTAGTGAACTACTAAAAGATGATCTAGATAAGATCTATCCTGTAATCAATGCGAGTGGATCTGACTCTGCGATGGTTGATAATACATTAGAATTTCTTTACTACAGTGGAATGGATCTTCCATTAGCTTTAATGTTAATGGTTCCTGAACCATTTAAACATAATCAGGCTATGGATAGTAGCAGAAGAGATTTCTATCACTATTACGCTACAATGATGGAACCTTGGGATGGACCAGCCGCAATGATTTTCTCTGATGGTGATGTCGTTGGTGCTACTTTGGACCGTAATGGTCTTAGACCATCTAGATATTACGTAACTGATGATGGCAGATTGATTCTTGCTAGTGAAGTTGGGGTATTAGATATTCCAAGTGAACATGTCATTAAAAAGAGTCGTTTGATGCCTGGAAAGATGCTACTTGTTGATACAAAACAAAAACGTATCTTAAGCGATGAAGAAGTAAAACAGAAATATGCTGAAAGTCAACCTTATGGTGAATGGCTAGATATGAATCTTCTTCATTTATCAGATATCAAGATTCCAAATAAGAAAGTACATGAATATTCTCAAATAGAAAGAGATAAATTGTATAAAGTATTTGGATATACATATGAGGAAGTTAAGAATGGTATCTTACCTATGGCTGCTAATGGTGTTGAACCTACTGCTAGCATGGGTAGAGATATTCCTTTAGCTGTGCTTAATGACAAACCAAGTTCATTGTTTGATTATTTCCATCAACAATTTGCGCAAGTAACTAATCCTCCTATTGATTCCATTCGTGAAAAGGTAGTTACGGATACTACTGTTTATATTGGTTCTGATGGTAATCTTTTAAAAGAGTCTGGAGAAAACTGTAGAGTATTAGAAGTAAATAATCCTATCCTTACAAGTCTTGATCTTATGAAGATCAGAACAATCAATAAACCAGGTTTTCATACGGAAGATATTTCATTGTTGTATTATAAACATACTTCTTTAAAGAAAGCATTGGATGCTTTATGTGTTGCATGTGATAGAGCATATAATAATGGTTCTAATATCTTGATTCTTACAGATAGAGGTATTGATGAAAACCATGTTGCTATTCCAAGTTTGTTAGCTGTAAGTGCAGTAGAAACACATTTGGTAAACACAAAGAAAAGAACACAAGTTTCTTTGATCATTGAAACTGGTGAAGCTAGAGATGTACATCAATGTGCTGCATTATTAGGATTTGGTGCACGTGCTATCAATCCATATCTAGCACAAGATTGTGTTGTAGAATTAATTGAAAAAGGAATGTTGAATAAAGATTATCATTCCGCAATCGATGATTATAATGAAGCATTATTATCAGGCATCGTTAAGACAGCAGCTAAGATGGGAATTTCTTGTTTACAATCCTATCAATCTTCTAAGATTTTTGAAGCAATTGGTCTAGATAAAGATTTTGTGCAAACTTACTTCCCAGGTATTTCTTGGAAAGTTGGTGGATGTACGATCGAAACGATTGAAAACTTCGTTATTAAAAATCATGATAAATCATTTGACTCTCTAGGATTGGGTGTAGATACAACATTAGATTCTACTGGTTATCATTCTTTAAGAAGTAATGATCAAGCAAATGAACATCTATATTCACCAGATGTTATCGTAGCTTTACAAAAAGCAGTCAGAGATGGTAGTTATGAAGAATTTAAAGAATACACTTCTTTATTACATGCAAAGAATCCTCATACATTACGTGATAAGTTAGAATTTGATCCACAGAATCCTTCTATTCCTTTAGATGAAGTTGAACCTGTTGAGAATATCGTTAAACGTTTTAAGACTGGAGCAATGTCTTATGGTTCTATCTCAAAAGAAGCACATGAGACAATGGCAATTGCGATGAATACGTTAGGCGGTAAAAGTAATACTGGTGAAGGTGGAGAAGATGCTAGTAGATTTGGTACGATCAAAAACTCCGCAATCAAACAAGTAGCTTCAGGTAGATTTGGTGTTACTTCAGCATATCTAAATAGTGCGCAAGAAATCCAAATCAAGATGGCTCAAGGAGCAAAACCTGGAGAAGGTGGTCATTTACCAGGAGTTAAAGTTTATCCTTGGGTAGCGAAAACTAGATTTTCTACACCTGGTGTATCTTTGATTTCACCACCACCTCATCATGATATCTATTCGATTGAAGATCTAGCACAATTGATCTATGACTTAAAGAATGCAAATCATAATGCTCGTATTTCTGTTAAGTTAGTATCTGAAGCTGGAGTTGGTACAGTAGCTTCAGGTGTCGCTAAAGCAGGTGCGCAAGTTATCTTGATTTCTGGTTTTGATGGTGGAACGGGTGCAGCGCCTGGTTCTTCTATCCATCATGCTGGCATGCCTTGGGAACTTGGTATCAGCGAAGCGCAACAAGCTCTTATTGAAAATGGATTGAGAGAAAAAGTTATCATCGAAACAGATGGTAAGTTGATGAGTGGTAGAGATGTTGCGATTGCGTGTCTATTAGGTGCAGAAGAGTTTGGTTTCGCTACAGGACCATTAGTTTCTATGGGATGTATGATGATGAGAGTATGCTCTTTAGATACTTGTCCTTTTGGTGTTGCAACACAAAATGAAGAATTGAGAAAACGTTTTAAAGGAAAGCCTGAACATGTCATGAACTTTATGAAGTTTATTGCAGAAGAATTAAGAGAAATCATGGCTGAACTTGGATTCCATACGATTGATGAAATGGTTGGTAGAAATGATTGTTTGAAAGTTCAAGATAATACAAATGTTCATTTATCTAGACTTGTTCATACGGATGTAGCTAATGCTGAGTATCGTCATTTTGTAAATGGAGAATCATTTGATTTCCATTTAGATCAAACAATTGATTCAAAAGAATTGATTCCTTCTTTCACTCCATACATAGATAAGAAAAAACCATTCAAATATTCTATTCATGTTTCTAGTGAAAATAGAACGACAGGAACATTACTTGGTTCTTTGATTACAGAAAAATGTGGTGATTCTTTAAAAGAAGATACATATGTCGTTGAATGTCTTGGAGGTGGAGGACAATCCTTTGGCGCATTTATTCCAAAGGGAATGTCTTTGTATCTTAAAGGTGATGCAAATGACCATGTTGGTAAAGGTTTATCTGGTGGTAAGATCGTTGTTACTCCAGATGATAAGGCAAAATATGACCCAAGTGAAAATATCATTGTAGGTAATGTTGCCTTATATGGTGCTACAAGTGGTAAAGCATATTTTGAAGGTGTTGCAGGTGAAAGATTCTGTGTACGTAATTCAGGTGCTGAAGCTGTTGTAGAAGGTTGTGGTGATCATGGTTTAGAGTATATGACTGGTGGTAAGGTCGTTATCTTAGGTAAGGTTGGTAAGAATTTTGCGGCAGGTATGTCAGGTGGTATTGCTTATGTATTAGATACAGATCATGATCTATATAAGAAATTGAATAAATCACTTGTTACTTTACAAGAAGTAACAGACAAATATGATAAACAACAACTAAAAGAAATGATTCAAGATTATTATCAAGAAACACATAGTCCAAAGGCTAAGAAGATCTTAAGTGATTTTGAAGAACACGCAAAAGAATTTAAGAAGATCGTGCCAAGTGATTATGCAAAGATGTTAACTGCGATTTCTCATTTTGAAGAACAGGGTATCGCACATGATAAAGCGGAATTTGAAGCATTCCAATTAATGAAGAGAGGAGCTTAATATGGGAAAGATTGATGGATTTCTATTGTATGATAGAAAAGATAATACAACTGTTGCACCTCTAGAACGTATTCATAATTTTAATGAATTTCATATTCCTATGAACGAAGAGGAACGTAAGAAACAAGGTGCTCGTTGCATGAATTGTGGTGTTCCTTATTGTCAATCAGCATTGAAGTTAAAAGGAATGGTTACAGGTTGCCCTTTACATAATCTAATTCCTGAATGGAATGATGAAATCTTTAAAGGTAATCCTAATCATGCGTTAGCTCGTTTATTAAAAATGAGTTCATTTCCTGAATTCACTTCTCGTGTTTGTCCTGCATTATGTGAAAAAGCATGTTTGAATGGTGTTAATGGAGAACCTGTAACGATTCATGAAAATGAATATTATATTATTGAACATGCTTTTGAAACAGGCATGATGCAACCTCAGAT
>CAVCCE010000152.1:0-4511 GCA_963600555.1 Duodenibacillus sp. | reverse complement strand
GTGCTCCAGAAGAAAGACAACGTGGTATTACTATCAACACAGCACACGTTGAATATCAAACATTAAAGAGACACTATGCACACGTTGACTGTCCAGGTCACGCTGACTATGTTAAGAACATGATCACTGGTGCTGCTCAGATGGATGGTGCTATTCTTGTAGTAGCTGCTACTGATGGACCAATGCCTCAGACTCGTGAACATATCTTACTTGCTCGTCAGGTAGGTGTTCCAGCTATCGTTGTATTCTTAAACAAGTGCGACATGGTTGACGATGATGAATTAGTTGACCTTGTTGAAATGGAAGTTCGTGAACTTCTTTCTGAGTATGGTTTCGACGGCGATAACGCTCCTGTTATCCGTGGTTCTGCTTACCAGGCTCTTCAGGGAGATGCTAAGTGGACACCAGCTATCAAGGAACTTCTTGATGCTGTTGATGCTTATATCCCAACACCAGAACATGATAACGACAAGCCATTCTTAATGGCAGTTGAAGATGTATTCACAATCACAGGTCGTGGTACTGTTGCTACAGGACGTGTAGAACGTGGTGAATTACACTTAAACGATGAAGTTGAAATCGTTGGTATCAAGGAAACACAGAAGACTGTTGTTACTGGTATCGAAATGTTCCGTAAGACTCTTGACTATGCTCAAGCAGGTGACAACATCGGTGCATTGCTCCGTGGTGTTAACCGTGATCAGATTGAACGTGGACAGGTTCTTGCTAAGCCAGGATCAGTTACACCTCATACAAAGTTCAAGGCTCAGGTTTACGTATTAACTAAGGAAGAAGGCGGACGTCATACACCATTCGTTTCTAACTACCGTCCACAGTTCTATTTCAGAACAACAGACGTTACTGGTGTAATCACTCTTCCAGAAGGTACAGAACTCTGCATGCCTGGTGATAACGTAGTTATGGAAGTTGAACTTCTAGCTCCTATCGCTATTGAAAATGGTACAAAGTTCTCTATCCGTGAAGGTGGTAGAACAGTAGGTTCCGGTTCTATTACAGAAATCGAAGCTTAATTGTAACGAATCAATTATGAGAGATATCCATATGGGTATCTCTTTTTTTATGTTATAGTTATGTCTATGACAAAGGGAATATTATTTGATTTTGATGGAGTTTTAACAAAAAGATACGAGTCAGCATATCACCTTTATCAACATATCATTTGTGAATTATCTGGGAAGGATGTTCATTCGCTAGATGTTGAAGAAATGGTTCAAAGATGTTTGATATGGGATCAATATGGAATCTACAATAAGTCTTTTACTATGAATAATATAAAAGAAAATTGGTTTTATGATATGGACGTGGATTATTGGAAACAATATTGGTATGACAATTTTGATAAATATCAAATCGTTTCGGATGATGCATATGAAGTTTTATGTGAATTAAAGAAAGAATATCAGTTAGGAATATTATCTAATGGGAATTCTATTTCTCAACATAATAAGATTACACATTCTGGATTAGAACCTTTATTTAATTCTGTAATGGTTTGTGGAGATTATAATATTCAAAAACCAGATACAAGGATCTTTCAGATAGCTTGTGAGAAACTTGGAACAAAGTGTGAAGATACGTATATGGTTGGTGATACATTCTTTTCTGATATTTCTGGAGCGATACGTTCAGGTATTAAACCAGTATGGTATAGCTATGAAAGAAAATCAGTATCAGATATAAATGTACCAATCGTTCATAACTTTAAAGACGTTAGAGAATATTTTTTGGGAGACAAGGATGAAAGTCTATAAATTACTATTATCATTATTATTAACATTAGGACTTACTAGCTGTAGTGCTGAACTTTATACTGAAACATCATATTTTGATTCTTCAAGTGAAGCTTACATATCAGAAGAAGTTGAGACTGATCAAAAGGATGAAGTAGCTTTGTATATTCATTTATATGATCATTTACCTTCCAACTATATGACTAAGAAAGAAGCTAGAGAACAAGGTTGGGAAGGTGGAGCACTTTCTCAAGTAATTTCTGGAATGAGTATTGGTGGAGATTATTATGGTAATTATGAGGGAACATTACCAGAAGATAATACGTATCATGAATGTGATATTGATACAGAAGGAAAGAAATCTAGAGGCACAAAAAGAATCATCTATTCTGAAGATGGGGATATTTGGTATACGGAAGATCATTATGAATCTTTTGAATTGTTATATGGAGATGGAGAATGATGGATCTAGATTTTACAAGAAAGATCTGGTTAGATGCAGATCGTATATATAATAAAGAAGCTGTTATAGAATACTTCAATGAACTATTTGAATTTCCAGATTATATGGGAAACAATTTAGATGCCTTGAGCGATTGTCTATCGGAAGTAAAAGAAGATACAACCTTCTTATTAACAAAACAATGTGTAAGAAATATCTGTGATAATAGTTATGCCTTTAAAATATTAATACTATTAGGAAATGTAGTACATGAGAACCCACATTTAAATATTTTGTTTAGGGAGTAATGCGAGGTCATTGCTCTTTTTTAAGCCTTATTAAAAGTGTTTGAAGTATTACATATAGTTTGGAATAATGTTTCATACCAATTAAGTTACAATAATATCAAAAGTTATAAGGAGAGAAAACATGGACTATAAAACATTAAAACCATTCCCAGAAGGATTCTTATGGGGTGGATCAAGTAGTGCTTATCAATGCGAGGGCGCTTGGGATGAAGATGGTAAATCACCATCTGTATCAGATACTGCTGAGATTCCAGAAGGAACAACAGACTTTAAAGTAGGTATTGATCATTATCATAGATATAAGGAAGATATTGCGTTAATGGCTGAAATGGGATTTAAAGAATTCCGTTTCTCTATTGCTTGGCCGCGTATCATCCCTACAGGTGATGGTGAAGTAAATGAAGTTGCAGTAAAACATTATCACGATGTCATTGATGAATGCCATAAATATGATATTGAACCAGTTGTAACACTTTATCACTTTGATTTACCACAATGCTTACAGGACCGCTATGGTGGATGGGCTGATAGAAAGTGCATTGATGCATTTGTACGTTATTGTAAAGTGTGTTTTGAAGAATATGGTAAGAAAGTTAAGTATTTCTTAACGATCAATGAACAAAACATGATGGTCTTATACCAAGGATATCGTGACTATAAAGATGAAAAGACAATCTGGCAAGCAAACCATCATATGCTAGTAGCACAATCCCAAGCAATGATTGAATGCCATAATATGTGCGATGCAAAGATTGGACCAGCTCCAAATATCACAGCTATCTATCCTGCAACTTCTGCACCAGAAGATAATCTAGCAGCTATGGATATGGATCAATTAAGAAATAGATTATTCTTAGATCCAGCTTGTTTTGGAACATATCCTGAAGCAATCTTAAATTGGTTTGAAGATAGAGGTGTTGCCCCAACGATTACAGATGAAGATCTAGAAATCATGAAGAACGGCAAACCAGATTTCATTGCCTTCAACTATTATGGTGCAGGATGCGTAAAATATGTTTCTGTTGAAGAAGGTGAAAAATTAAAAGCTGAAGCAGCAGAAAAGAATGATTTTATGACAGGATTGATGACTTATCCTGGTATCTGCATGAACGTTAAAAATGAACATGCTGTATATACTTCATTAGGTATGGGTATTGATCCAATTGGATTAAGAGTTACATTAAGACAATTGTGGGAAAGATATCATTTACCACTCATCATTACTGAAAATGGTTGTGGTGTACCTGATAAATTAGAAGAAGATGGAACGATTCATGACGATTATCGTATTGATTATCTAAGACAACATATCAAAGCATGCCAAGAAGCCATTACAGATGGGGTTGAATTATTTGGATATTCTCCTTGGTCTGCGTTTGATTTGATTTCTACACATCAAGGTATTACGAAGAGATATGGATTTATTTATGTAAATAGAGATGAATTTGATTTGAAAGATATGAAGAGAATTCGTAAAGATTCATTCTATTGGTATAAAAAAGTTTGTGAATCTAATGGAAAAGAACTAGATTAATGTTGGAAGAAGCGAAACCGAAGAGGAAGTAGCTTCTTTTTATGCATTTAAGAAGATATTTGATGATAATTATGCATAAAATAAACATTTTGGGCAGATAATAAGTCAAAAATCACGACACACTGGAATACGTGGACAAGAATATAAAAATAAATTGATATTAAAAATTTATAAAAAATCGATAGAAAAGTAATAAAAATAAAATATAAGTATGATATTTATGCCAAAATACAGAAGTATGGCACTCTGAGAGACGTGGACACGAGAAAAAAATATCAAAAATAATCAAAAAAATGCTTGCAATGGGAAAATGATAGTAGTAATATATTTGAGCACTCGCGTAGAAGTGGGAAGTTGCCGGCACGCTGAAATGCGTTGTCACGATAGCGTGATAACCGGGGAACTCACACTGAGCGATCCCTACTAGGGAGTGAATATAAGGAGGAAAAATTCATGGCAAAGAACTCTGTAAGAAT
>CAVCCE010000151.1:0-4512 GCA_963600555.1 Duodenibacillus sp. | reverse complement strand
TTATAGAACTGAACCTTATACGCAGGCATTAGCTGGATATATTAATGAATATAAGCCTGAAATCGTTTTAGTTGGTGCTACAGCTATTGGTCGTGACCTAGGTCCTAGAACAAGTGCAAGAGTTCAGACTGGTTTAACAGCTGACTGTACTGTTCTTGAAATTGGTGACTTCCCATTAGTTGCTGGTCCTAATCAAGAACAAAAACATCAACAGTTATTGATGACTCGTCCTGCATTTGGGGGTAATACAATTGCTACTATTGCTTGTCCAGATAACCGTCCACAGATGGCTACAGTAAGACCAGGTGTTATGCAGAAGATTGAGCCTGTCAAGGGTGCAAAGGCTGAAGTAATTAACTGGAAACCAGCTCTTGAAAAGAATAACTGCTATGTAGAAATTGAAAAGGTTGTTAAAGAAGTATCTAATGTTGCTGATATTGCTGAAGCTAAGATCCTTGTATCTGGTGGACGTGGTGTTGGATCTAAGGAAAACTTCAAACTCCTTGAAGATCTTGCTGAAGTATTACACGGAACAGTATCTTGTTCACGTGCTGTTGTAGATAATGGTTGGGAACCAAAAGAATTACAAGTTGGTCAAACAGGTAAGACTGTTCGTCCTCATGTATATTTCGCAATTGGTATCTCTGGTGCTATTCAACATGTTGCAGGTATGGAAGAATCTGACATCATTATTGCTATCAATAAAGATGAAACAGCTCCTATCTTCGATGTAGCTGACTATGGTATCGTTGGTGATCTTAACAAGATTGTTCCATTATTAACAGATAAGATCAAAGCTTCTCTTGCTAAGAAAGCTTAATTAAATCGTAATTTGCTATCTCATTTTTTGAGATAGCTTTTTTTTATGAATTGAGTGATAATAGTAGAAGTGATTGGAGATTAAAATACAATGAGTGAATATTCAGATATAATACGTAAGACTTTCTCTATGGGAGATGCAGAAAGAGACAAAAATAATGTAATTCCTTCCGATATCATTAGATTTGATAATATTCGTTACGATGATAAAGACGAACATTGGAATCTTCTTGATGTATATAGACCAAAAAATGCAAGTGGGAAACTTCCTGTAATATTAAGCATTCATGGCGGTGGATGGGTATATGGTGATAAAGATGTTTATCAATGGTACTGCATGAATTTAGCACAACGTGGTTTTGCTGTTGTTAACTATTCTTATAGACTTTCACCAGAATATCAATATCCTGCTTCGTTTGATGATACAACTACTGTTTGTAATTGGATCGTTAATAGTCAGGATAAATATGGTTTTGACATAGATCATATTTATGGTGTAGGAGATAGTGCAGGTGGACATATGTTAGGCTTATTTGCTGCTGCACTTACAAATACTGATTATAAAGTTCCTTACACATTACCTAAAAATTTTCAATTTAAAGCAATAGCTTTAAATTGTGGTGTTTATTTAATGGAAAAAGGTTTAATTGGTGATACAGAAAAATTAATGGAAGATTTTCTACCTAATAAAGGAACTGATAGTGAATATAAAGAAATTAGTTCAATTTATCATATCAATGAAAATTATCCCCCATGTTTTGTAATGACTTGTAATGATGATTTCTTAAAAGACCAACCATCAAAATTAATTCCAATGCTTGAAAAGAATGATATTCCTTTTGTCTATCGAAGATATGGAGATAAAAACAATAAATTAGGACATGTTTTTCATTGCAATATCCAATTAAATGATGCAAAACTTTGTAATGATGAAGAATGTGCTTTCTTTAAAGAATTTCAGTAGGAGATCATATGAGTAGCGATTATAAAATTCCAGTTATTACGATTACAAGAGAATACGCTGCAGGTGGCCGATCTGTTGCAAAGTTTTTATCTGAAAAATTAAATATTCCTTGGTATGATAAGGACTTTATTAAAGCAACTGTAAATGATTCAGGATTAACTGAAGAACAATTAATTAAAGATTCTGAAGAAATAGGGGATAGTGAGAAAATAATTGATACCTTATTTGGTAATGGAAGTATTCATGATCGAGTCTTTTATGCTCAAAGAGAAGTAATTATTAAATTAGCTAAGAAGCCTTGCATCATTATCGGAAGAGCTGCAGAAGCTATTCTAAAAGAAGCAGGAATCAAGGCAATGAATGTTTACTTATATAGTGATATGGAACATAAAATTGTTCATGCTAAAGAATTAAATGAATATGGTAATATGCCAATAGAAAAATTTATACAAAAAAAGGATAAAAAAAGAGCGAATTTCTATAAACAATATACTGGCAAAGACTTTACAGATATTCATAACTATGATTTATGTTTAAACACAGCTTTAGGTTATGAGCAATGTGCCTTGATTATTGAATCAATGGTTAAAGAAATGTTAAAGTAATTTGTGAAATACATAACAAATAAAATTGAAAGGGATTAATATGAAAGAAATAGTATTATTTTGTGCTGGTGGAATGTCCACATCATTATTAGTAAATAAGATGAAAGAATCAGCTATGAAGCTAAACAAAGATTATAATATCAATGCATATGGATTAGGATCAGAAGAAGCCCATGCTCCCAATGCAGATTGTATTTTGTTAGGACCACAAGTACGTTATGCATTAAAACAACTTCAAAATAAATATCCTAATATACCAATTGATTCAATAGATATGAGAACATATGGTACTATGGATGGATCTGGAGCTTTGCAACAGGCTATGAAGATGATGAAAGAATAGTTTTATTTATAATACAAAAATTATATTTATTAAAAAACACTGAATTATTTATGATAAATCTTAATCGATAAGTCATGCTTAATTCAGTGTTTTATTTAATTAAATATAAACGAGATGTTTATATTAATAACTTCGCATAATGTATGTTATACGATTTTTATAGATGATTAGTCTAATACTTCAACTTTAAGATTTTTGAAGTAACAATCACTGCCAATATGTGTGTTAAAACCAATTCTTCCTGATTGAGGTGTGTGTTGCATATGTTTTACATCTAAGACTAGTTCATCATTAACATAGAACTTAGCAGTATCATCAATTAAGATTGCCTTAATATGTGCCCATTCATCTAATGCGATTGTATCAATTGGCGCTTCATAATCTGTAATTCCAAATTCTCTATAATATGACCAAATATATCCTGGATATGCAAAATATTGACATCCATGTGCTTTTCTAAATGCATTTTCACATCCTCTACCATTTGTAGGTCTAATATAGAATCCTTCAAAATCCATATCCTTTTCATCAATTCTAAAAGCTATACCAATAAACCCTCTAGCAAGTTCAGGACTATCTGGTAATAATACTGATTTTACATCACACTCAATTACACCATTTTTCATTGAGAAGTCATTTAAAGTTACATATGAATTTGTATCATCTTCTTCAATCTTTTCTGTTTTAACTGAATGTAATACACCCTCATTTACTTCTAATGATGTGTGTAATGCAGTAAGATTCTTTTCATCTAAAACAATATCTTTTAAATAACAAATTGCTGTAGCTACAACATCACCATTTAATGTACAAATCTTATTATCTTTGATTGTAAGTGCATCTGTATATGTAACGATCTTCTTTGCATCTTCTTCATTAAACCATAATGTGGCAGATGGAACATATGAAGAAATTGCGATATATCCATTTTCTGGTGCTGTTAAAGCAGCTTGCTTTAAATTTTTGAGTTCATCATCTGTATAACTCTTTTGAGTTGCAGGATTTACAACATTTCCTTTTAAATAATTTTCTGTGAAATAAATTGTTTCAATATTAAGATCTTGATTGTTAAATTCTAGTGCAATGTAAGTTTTATTCATATTTGTTTTTCCTCTCTTTCTTACGAATTTTATTATAATAAAAGAAATTCAATAAAAAAGTAGGTACTTTTTTGTGCGTATCTACTTTATTTGAATTTATTTTGTAAGGACTGGAAGGTTTTTGAAATCCACTTAGGAAAAGCATAATAAGGATGTGAACACACCTCTAAACTTGCAGCATATTTATCTGCAACAGTTACAATATAACCTTCTTTTGTTTTTGGTTTCCCTTTTACTCTTGGCCACATGTGATGAACAATACAATCTATTTCTATATCATCTAATCGAATGAATCTCTGAGCGTTTTCTAATGCAATTTTAGGATGTGTTTGTATGTGTTTTTTTACTTCTTCTTTTGTATGAATATTTTCATACAAATAGAAATCATGTAACATAGCACCTCTTGTACAACTTCTTACATTTAAATGTAATTTACGACTCATCAAAAAGGAATACCAAGCAACATTTAAACAATGTTGATATCTATTAGTATAGTAATGATGTGTATAAGTTTTTAATAATTGATATTCAGGAATACATACAATATCACTTACATAATTTATAAACTCAATGCATAATTCATCATTAACATCGTTGAATAACTTAGAACCTAAAACTTTTGACATATAAACAGTTTAAAACATATTTGTTAATATACAATGAAATCTAAATGAAAAATGG
>CAVCCE010000150.1:0-4571 GCA_963600555.1 Duodenibacillus sp. | reverse complement strand
TCATAAAAAGCATCTTCGATATAAGGCTGATGATCTCCATACATTAGGATGATCGTTGGCTCATCTACGCTTTTGAAGTAGGAAACTAAGTCCGCAAACGCATCATCTGTTTCTTTGATCAGAGAAAGATATTGTTCAGCTTGAGGGTAAGTACCTTCCATATTTGCTAGTTTGACTTGTTGGAACCAAGAACCGGTGTCTTGATCATAAGAACTATGATTCTGCATCGTTACATTGAATAAGAAGAATGGTTTTGAAGTATCACGATTTTCATAGAGTTGTTCGACATGTTCGAAATCACTTTGATCAGAAACAAATAATCGTATCTTATCAAAATCACTATAATCACCATAACCTGTATAACTGTCAAATCCCATATCGTTATATACGTTGATACGGTTCCAGTTTTCTTTGTAGTATGGATGGAATGCAGATGTGGAATAACCTTGTGACTTTAAAGTACTAACAAGTGAAGGTATCGTATTCTTTACATATAGTTGATAAGCATTCGAACCGATTGGTAAAAATCCCATAGTATTTCCAGTCAGAAACTCATATTCTGTATTACTAGTACCAGTACCGATGGTTGATACATAACTATATCCACTGATACAATTCTCTTCATTTTTTAAATTATTGATGAATGGCATGTAATCTACTGTTGTATCAAAATCACCAATCACACTTAGATCAGAGAAACTTTCATTCATGATGACTATGATATTAGGATCTTTTACGGTAGAACTTGTAGTAGAAGAAGTTTGATTAGAATGTTCTAAAGCTGTTTCTAATATTGTGGGAGCGTCTTCTTCGGTAGAATCTGTAATATTCTTTTCTAATGTTGAAGTATCATAATCATCTGGTTGTGCTAAGTTTAAATATCTTGTATTAACTAGGAATTCTGCAACGGCTCCTTTTGCCTCATAGCCTCTAGTTTGATTGAAGAAATCAGGGGTAGCGTTAAATACGGTTGCGACTAGATCTGTACCATAGAATACATAACAGAAAATAACAAACAAAGTTGCACCAGAGATTCTTAAGATACGATATGGTTTGGTTTTTGGCTCTTTGATACAAAGATTAGATAATTTCCATAAGAAGATAACGATCGTTAAAGAAATGATACATTCTTTTGTAATCTTAAATGAGAAAGCATTAGCGACATTTGAGGCAGTTGTTATGGCACTGAGATCCCATGGTAACAAAGGACCACCTTTGTATTTCTTTACATAATAATTCGCTATTCCAAATATCTCTAATAATATTGAAACACTACGTATAGATATCTTTGTACTACCTGATAAAGAATAGATAATGATATACAACAATAAATTCAATAGATAATTCATTAGGATATTTCCGAACATATCAATATCCCATAACATATTTCCATTCAACATTTCTACTGCACATTCCATGAGTAATGGAGCTATAAAAAATAGAATGATCGTTAATATTGGTCTATCTTTTTTCTTGATGAAAGATAAACATATGATTCCAATCAATAATAGTAGTTCTGCACCTATCCATAAATATGAGTAATCTACATATTGTAGGAATATATCTTTATGAATGATGGAATAAATCAATAGTAGTAGTGATATTCCAATCGATGTAATAAAATTAAAATTCTTTTTTATAAAATTCATACAGAAATAATTATAAACTTTCTTTATTTTTGTTGTGTGAATTATTTACAATTACTTGAAATGTTTTTGGAGAGATTTTTTGAAAAGTATAGACATCAGTTGAATTTGTATAGGTAGCATATTGATTGAGAGAATATTCTAATAGTGCGAAATCATTAGATAAATCTAATGTGGATTTGAAACGATATAGGATACTGCTCTCTTCAATTTTGTAGTCCATGAATGTAATAGGGTGATGAATCTCTTCAGAAAGAATGGAAGCTAGTTTTTCTCCTTTTTGTTTTGTTGTTTGATCAAGTTGTTCTTGAATCTCTGATTCAATGTTTTTGTGATAAGTAATATTCTCTTGTTTTTTATTAAGAATGATCTGAATATCGAAACAAATATGATAAATCAATAGGGATGCCTGGAAAATCAATAAATGATTTGAAGGTATAAATTGATATTGGAAAGAAAGAATAAAAGAAATCAAAGAAGAAAAAGAAGATATCCATAAACAAATAGAAGAATGTATAGAAAATAGTCCAGTTAAAGAAGAAAGAATCAAAAAACAAGAAGCTAGTATAGATGCATCATGATATTGAAGAAACTTTGATTCATATACGAATAAACCAATTCCAAGGATCATTAATAACAAAGAGTAATATTTTAATGATCTTGATAGAAATGATTCTTTTTCAGGAATAATAGAATCTATTAAGATTACATCTGTTTCTTTGGATAGAGTGATTGCACTTCTCGTAAAAGTCGTATTTGTTATGACGCACGCAACATCGCAATTATAGTAAGCAGCACCTGTAAAAGCTTGTTGTACAGCATCATTTCCAACAGGATTCTCATAGAATTTACATTGAAAACCATAACGTTTTCTATTCTTTGTTGCGATAATATCAATTCCTTGATCTTTTGATGCTTGTGTAACTTGTATGTTATGAAACCCTTGTTTCTTTAACCATGTTGCACAATATTCTTCGTATTCGTATCCATTCATATCATTTCTATTTTCGCATTATTATACTATAATCTTATATATGAATAAAAGATTACTATTAAGTGTAATTCCATGTTTATTATTAAATATAGGATGTACAAACAAGACAGGAGATTCTACGCAAACAACAATAGATTCTTCAACAAATGTATGGCATGTAAGTTTGAATATTGACGCTACTTCTTTAAAGAACTTAGCACCATTTTCTCAAAAAACGATTCGTGATGGAGAAAAAGAAGTTGCCTTAACATATAATCAAACAGGATATTTAAATGAATCAGTAGGAAATTCGTATACAGATAACGCAATCATTGTACAGAATGATGATGTTCAATGTGTCTATGATTATGATGGGAATCTCTTATATACATTAACAACTACGGTATCGAATACTTATAATGAAGAAGGTATATCTGTTGGTTATGCATATACTTCTAATGAAACAAATTATTTAACTCAGGTATTTGGTACAAGCGATGATAACAAAGCAGTTGTTTTGAATGGAGATTTTTGTTCTGTAACAGAAATATCAACAGATTCCTTTATTTATCATCCGTATGATGGAAATCAAGTGTTTGATGATATAGCGATACAGAATGATAAAGTTGGTATTTTGTCTCATACAAAAAGCAGTGAGGGAGAAGACCAATCTGGATATGAATTTCAAGAATATACAAAGACATCTTTACCAGATATGTATCTTGCGAAGAATGTGAATTCAAACTGTGAAATAAAAGAAACCGTAGTTGTTGACAAAGATGGTAATGTACTAAGTGTCGTACCTGAAGAATTATATACAAAAGAGAGTGGCCAATTTGTGAATGGGTATTATCCTGTTTATCAAAAGGATGATGAAGAAAAGAAGATTGCGATGATCCACGCAAGTGATGGCAACGCAATTACAGATTATAAGTATTATGATGTTGGATATTTTGAAGATGGATATTGTCCTGTGAAGAACAGCGAGGGAAAATGGGCATATATCAATGAAAAAGGTGAAGAAGTAACTGATTTTATCTTTGATGAAGCATCTTCATTATACAAAGGAAAAGCTTGGGTCATTAAAGATAACAAGGCAGGTGTATTGAATTTATCTGTAAGTGAAAAAGGAAAATTAACAGAATCTATTTTCTCTGATACGATTAGTGATGATCCTGTTAGTCCTTCACCAACTAGTTCTTCTGATGATTCTTCATCTGAATCTAAAGGGATTGGAACATTAAAGGTAAAAGTTTCTTCTTTGAATATCCGTAAAGGAGCAGGGACAAGCTATGATACGAATGGAACTGCTACAGATGGTGAAACATATGAAGTGTTAGAAACAAAAGAAGCTGATGGGTATACATGGTATCGTATTGGTGAAGATAAATGGGTTGCTGGAAATGATGAATGGGTAACATATACAAAGAAGTAGGAGAGTAAGAAATGATATTAGTATTTATTATGCTTGGTGGAGTAGTTGTTGGATTCTTTACAGGTGCTTGTGTATATGGATGCATGCATGCTGAGAATAAATCACTACCACTCTACATTAAATTATTGATCTGCATTGCTGTGATCGTTGCAGGATTGATCTATTGCTTAAAAAATGATTGGTATTATGCATTTTGTTTGTTATTAGGAGTAGCAGTTGGTATGAGTCCATATCTAACATCCAAAACAAAGAATTCGGAAGAAAATACAGAGGATAAAGGAGATGAATGATTTCATCTTCTTTTTTATGATAAAATTTTAGAAAGGATAAAGGGGAAATATATGCCAAAAGTTAGTGTAATTGTTCCGGTTTATAATGCGGAAAAAGCAATTGAAAGATGTATTCGTAGCATCTTGGATCAAGAATATAAGGATCTTGAATGTATTGCGGTGGATGATGGTTCTAAGGATTCTTCAGCTGAAATATTAGATCGTTTAGCGAAAGAAGATGAAAGATT
>CAVCCE010000149.1:0-4587 GCA_963600555.1 Duodenibacillus sp. | reverse complement strand
CTATTTAATGAAGGTAACCAGAACAATAAGTCACCATTGAGATCCCAATCATCATAGTCAGGTGCTCTTCCGTCATGAGGTCTACCACTACGTTCTAGTGGATGTCCGATCTTCTTGATGAATACACATTTATATTCTCTTGTGATTGCGTTTTCTCTATCTTTTACAGATAGATCAGGATAACGATCTTCAAGTTCTTGTGAAGTAATGAAATAAACATCATCAGCTAAATGACATACAGCTTGAGGATATTTGTACCAAACTTCATGTTCCATATGTTTAATAACTTTAAATATCTGTCTAACAGTTGCTTCTAATACTTCATCACATCTTTCTTCTTTTGTGATGATCTTTTCCCAATCCCATTGATCTACATATACAGAATGAAGATTGTCAACTTGTTCATCTCTACGAATAGCATTCATATTTGTATAAAGACCTTCATGTTCTTTAAAACCATATTTCTTTAATGCATATCTCTTCCACTTCGCTAAAGACTGAACGACTTCAATTGTTTGATCAGGTAATTCTTGAATATCAAAACTAACAGGTCTTTCAATTCCATTTAGATTATCATTTAATCCAGATGCTTTTGTAACAAATAAAGGTGCAGAAATTCTTAATAGATTCATTTCTTTTCCAAATTCTCTTTGGAAAGTATCACGAATATATTTGATAGCTTCTTGTGTCTCCATGACACTTAGTACTGGATCATAGTTCTCCGGTGTAATTAATTTCATAGTATATCCCTCTCAATGTCTCAATTATATCAATTTGTGCATAAATCTTGAAGAAAAGGAATGAAATTGTACAATAAACATGAAAGTAGAGAAATATATGACAAGAATAGATATCGCAATCATCGGAAGTGGTCCTGCAGGACTAGAAGCAGCATTAACTGCGAAAAATAGAAATAAAACAATTCAGATCTTTGGATCTAAAGATCTATCTAATAAGATGCAAGTCATTGACCATCCTATTACAAATTATCTTGGATTACCAAATATTAGTGGTAAAGAAATGGCTGAAGTATTTACGAAACAGATCCAAGACGCAAATATTGATATTACAGAGTTGAAAGTGACAACTGTTTATTCCATGGGTGATTACTTTGGATTACAACTATCTAATAATGAAATGGTAGAAGCAGAAACAGTTATCTTAGCTAGTGGTGTCGTAGCTGGTAAGCCATATGTAGGTGAAAGTGAATTCCTTGGTAGAGGGGTATCTTATTGTGCTACTTGTGACGCTCCTTTATATAAAGGAAAGAATGTCATTGTGATTGGTGGTTCAAGTGAAGAAGAAACAGAAGCAGAATTCTTAGGTGAAGTATGTAATGAAGTGAAGTACATTCCTTTATATAAAGGTGATATTCATTTCACACATGGTAATATTTCAATCATCCATGAAAAACCAATTGAAATCAAAGGTATGATGAAAGCTAATACGTTAGTAACTGATAAAAATGAATATACAACAGATTGTATATTTGTATTACGTGCTGCACAATTTCCATCTCAATTAGTACCTGGTCTAGAAGTAGAAGGAAACGCAGTTAAAGTAGACCGAGAGATGAAGACAAATATCAAAGGACTATTCGCTGCAGGTGATATCGTTGGACTACCATATCAGTTTATTAAATCAGCTGGCGAAGGTAATATCGCAGCTATTTCTGCATCGACATATATTGATAATAAAAGAAGAAATGCTTGATCATTTCTTCTTTTAGTTTGGAAATTTCATTGTGTATTTGATAAGTATTATGGATATCAATGTTGATATGCATTCTGTGATCCAAAACGCATGCCAAACACCTACTGCTCCTAAGAATCTAGAAAGAATAAATGCGATAGGAATAATGACAATGATATAGCGTAATAATGAGATGAATAATGATCCATTTCCATTTCCTAATCCTTCTAATACACCACAAACAATAACAGAGATAGAAGAAATAACAAATCCACAACTAATGATTCGTAATGCTTGACTACCTGCAGATATCGTTGTTGTATTTGTAGTGAATAACCCAATCAATTGATTAGAGAATAACATACAGATTCCAGTTCCAATAGCCATGATAATAACAGCTAATACTAAAGCAGTAACAAATATCTTTCTAACTCTTTGATATTCTTTAGCACCATAGTTATATCCAATCAAAGGTCGTATTCCTTGTACGATACCATTCACAGTCAAATAGATGAATGTTTGTAGTTTATAGTAGATTCCAAGTATTAATACATACATATCAGAGAATTCAGCTAATATTCCATTTAATACAGTAATCATGATAGAAGACAAAGATAGATTCATCATAGAAGGGATACCTACATTATAGATTCTCTTACAGATATCTGAATCAAATATATCTTTAGAGAAATGTATTTCCAATTGAGAACCTTTGATGAAGTAAACAAATAAATAGAATATAAATGATGCTGTTTGCCCAATACCTGTAGCTAATGCAGCACCAAAGATTCCCATCTTTGGAAAACCGATACCAAAGATCATGAGTGGATCTAAGATGATGTTTGTGACAGCTCCTAAAGTAATCGCAATCATAGAAGTCGTCATCTTACCTTGTGCTTGGTAGATCTTTTCAAAAGCGATATATATACAATTAGGAATAGAGAACAAGAATACAGTCATTCCGTAAGTGATACCATATTCTAGTATAGTAGGATCAGAAGTGAATAACTTTAGGAATGGTCTTAATACTAAGATACAAATAAATGTTAATAATAGACCATGTATAAAGGATAAGAAGATACCTAGAGAAGCTGTATTATCAGCTTTCTTTTTATCATTGGATCCTAGGAAGAAAGAAGCTACAGAGTTGATTCCAATTCCGTGTCCTACCGCAATCGCAGTAACGACTAATTGTAAAGGATATACCAAAGATATCGCAGTCATAGATTGTTCTGAAATCTTCGCAACAAAGTAACTATCTACGATGTTGTATAACGCATTCACTAACATTCCTAGTACCATTGGTAGTGACATTGATACAACTAATGGTAATATCTTTTTCTCTTTCATGTACGTTTGTTCCATAACACACCTCCATAAAAAAATCGCCACATAAGATATGTGACGAAAAGTGGGAATGACCCAGGAAAAGTTCACACTAAGTTTTAGCTGAATGATATTAATATACATTCTATGAAATGTCAAAAAATTCGATATAATCATGTTATGAAGAAAACACCATCTTATATTCAAGTCTATCAACATATATCAGAGAATATCATTCATGGATACTATCCGTATGGTACGAAGATACCTTCTAAAAGACAAACAGCTCTAGAACAAAACTGTAGTGTCATTACAGTAGAACATGCATATGAACTATTAATGGATGAAGGTTACATTGAATCAAAACAAAGAAGTGGATATTACGTTTGTTATAAAGTAGGAGATCTTTATGAAAGTACTACAGAAGATTCTGTAATAGCGATAACTCATAGTGATTCCGATGATACCTTTCCAGCAAGTGTATTTGCGAAAGCCTGTAGAAAAGTATTGTCAATGATGGATAGTCAATTACCTTCTAGAAGTGAAGGGAAAGGCAATCTTTATTTTCGTATCGCAATTAGTAAGTATCTAGCTAGAAGTAGAGATCTAGTTGTTAGTCCTGAACAGATCATCATAGGTGCTGGAAGTGAATATCTATATTCGTTGGTAGTAGATCTATTAGGGAGAAGTAAGATCTATGGTATAGAATCACCATCATTTGAAAAGATCCATGGAATCTATCGAGCTAGTGGGGTAAAAGTAGATAAGTTGAAATTAGGAAAGAATGGTATTCTTTCTTCAGAACTAGAAAGAACACCTGCTTCTATCTTGCACGTTACACCATACAACTCATATCCTACTGGTGCTACTACAGATGCTTCTAAAAGAAGAGAATATATTCAATGGGCAAATGAGAATCAAGCAATAATCGTAGAAGATGATTATGAGTCTGAATTCACTCCAACCATGAAACCTCAAGAAACTCTATACTCTTTAGATCCTAAAAAAGTCATTTATATGAATACTTTTACAAAAACTATCTCGTCATCTGTTCGAATTGGTTATATGATATTACCAGAAGAATTATTAGAAGTTTATGAACAAACACAATCATTTCGTTCTTGTACCGTTAGTGAATTCATGCAGTTGGTTGTGTGTGAACTTCTAAACAATGGATCATTTGAAAGAAATCTGAATCGGATTCGTAGAAAGAGAAAGTATGCAAAAGATTGAAGAAGTCTATTTCATAGACAAGAATAATGCACCACAACCACATACGATCATTGAAAATCCAACATATCGTAAAAATGGATATCGTATTACACATTACTCTATGGGTGCAGGAACAAGTGCAGCACCTGTTCGCTATCATCATTTAGCTGTTTATTCTTGTAATGTTGGAGAAATCCACATCCAAGTATTTGAAGAACATAAAACAGTAAAGGAAATTGTATTGAAACCAGGAGAATTCTGGTTAAGACCAGCACGTACTTTGTGTAGTTGGTACGCAAATGAAGAAACGATATTCACTGTCATTTCTATGCGATATGACGCAAAACTAATCGATAC
>CAVCCE010000148.1:0-4641 GCA_963600555.1 Duodenibacillus sp. | reverse complement strand
ATTATTAAACAAAAAATCATAGTATGGGTAAGAATTCAAATTGATCGTATTATTCAAATACGATTCAATTTTTTGATAATCTGATTGTTCTTCTTCTGTTAATGAATCATAATCAAATGCATGTAATTCATCTAAATAGTCTTGACACTCTTCTACTGATTCTTCATAAGTATCCCAAGAAGCATCACCAACTGTTACCTCTGGTTTTTCTATTCCATACTGTTCATAATCTTCAATAGAAAAATGAAGATTTAAATAATCCTCTGACATGATTTCTTTGAACATCTTATCTTCAAAGTCTGAAAAAGATTCTTCCGCATGTAATGGAATGCAGAACATACTCAAAGAAAGGGACACACCTACCAATAAATTGATTCCTTTTTTCAAAAACATATTACTCTCCAATCAAATTAAAATGTTTGAACGCAAGATATAAGCCATCTTCATCCACATCACTTGTGATATAAGTGGCAGCATTCTTTACAACATCAGTCCCATTTCCCATCGCAACACTATTTCCACATGCTTCAAACATTGGAATATCAACGACACCATCTCCAAAAGCTATCGTTTCTTCTTTAGAAATATTACAATTCTTCATCAGCAATTCAATACTAGACTTCTTATCCGATTCACATCGTATAGCTCCATACAATGCTAGCTCATCTTTACCACCCCAAGTATCAACGATCAAATCAGAAAACTCTTCTTTTGCGTCTAGATAATCTTGATAGTTCGTTAATACAAAAGCTGTCTTATTCACATCAGTTCGATATAGGTTTCCACCTTTTATCATCCAACTAGCTAATTTTGGAATAACGATTTCACCATCACTATTTCCATGAACATACTTCATTCTAGCTGGCAATGACTTTTCTTCATAATCATCGCTAATGTACATTCCACTATTACACTCTAAACGGAACGCTAATGATCTAGATCTACACCAATCCACAAAATGCGTACACTGTTCTAAAGATAATGGTCTATGAAAAACTACTTCATCTTTCAATCGAACATAACAACCATTTCCACCAATAATGCCGTCAAAATCAATCCCCAGATTTCTACCATTGATTTCACACTCACTACAGCCCGTACAAACAATCAATTGATGTCCATTCTTTTGTGCTTGTTTTAATGCGAATCTAGCAGAATCAGGCATTTCAGCTTTGTAGTTGATGATCGTACCATCTACATCTAAAAATAAATACATTTATTTCTCCTTCAATTCCGTATATTTCTTAGAACTACCTTTACACAATTCAACAGGATACTTTCTTTCATTTTTCTCCATCTTAGAATTAACGATCTCATCTTCATCAAATCCAAACTTATCTAAAAGATTTTGACAATACACCAATACATCTGCCAATTCTTCTTTGACATGTTCTACATCACATTCAGTATCGCTCCATTGAAAACACTCTAGTAATTCATTTGCTTCTATCGAAATAGATTTCGCAAGATTTCCAGGAGAATGAAATTGTTCCCAATCTCTATCGCTTGTAAACTTTCTGATTCTTTCAATTGTGTCTTGTTTCATATAACTCCTAAAAAGAATGTTCTATGAACATTCTCTTATTTTCCAAAATGATCAATAAATGATTCTACCTCTTCCTTTGTAGGCATGACTCTTAAAGCACCTTTCTTTGTCGTAACCAAAGAAGCTGCCGCATTTCCTAGTTTCAACATTTCAGTTAAAGTTTCTTCATTAAAATGATCTACACCATTTTCTAGTACTGTATTGATCATACAAGCACAGAACGTATCTCCTGCACCTGTTGTTTCAATCGTTGCTTCTTGTAAGAATGCAGGATAAGAAACTTTCACATCCTTACTTACTGCCTTAGATCCATCAGGTCCCATAGACAAACAAATCAATTTTAGATTTGGATAATCATTCTGTAATTTTTCGATTGCAGAATCATAATCTTCAATTCCAGTAAACCATGTAATTTCATTATCAGAAATCTTAACAACATCTGCTTGTTGTAATCCCCAAGAAATCATTTCATGTGCTTCATCTAATGAATTCCATAATGGTTCTCTTAAATTCGGATCAAATGTAATGATCAAGCCATTCTCTTTTGCGATTTCTACTGCTTTCTTAGTAGCACTGATAACAGGTTCATCAGTTAAAGATAACGTTCCAAAATGAAATACCTTTGATTCTTTGATCAAAGAATCATCGATTTCATCTGCTGTCAACATCATATCAGCACCAGGTTTACGATAGAATGAAAAGTCTCTATCACCATTTGCCTTCTTTAAAACAAGAGCCAATGTAGTATGGACTTCATCATCATACTTTAACCCATCTGTATTGATTCCTTGTTCTTGTACCGCTTTTGTTAGAAGTTCGCCAAAACCATCATTACCTACTTTTCCTAAAAATGCAGTCTTTTTTCCTAAGCGAGTCAACATGCTTAAAACATTACAAGGTGCCCCACCAGGATTCGCTTCTAAAAGAGGATTTCCTTGTTCACTAGCACCATTTTCTGTAAAATCTATCAACAATTCGCCAAGTGCGATTACATCAAATTTTTTATCTGTCATAATACTCTCCAATTCACAGAAATATATTACTATTTGTTCAATGAAATGAAAAGAATGGAATCTCAAGATTCCATTCCTTCATTCATGATTCTTTCAAAAATACGTATAGATAACGCAGGTACTTCTACATGTGTACCTACTTCCTCTTGTTCATTTCCAAATTCATCAAATAAACATTTCCAACTTGGTTCAAAGTCATATTCTTTTCCATAATATGTTGGATTAAAGATCACTCTCAGTGCATCGATGTGATGAACATCATCTTTCATAAAGATATCGTAGAAAACGATACCACCATCTGACACAGAAACTTTGACATGTTCTAAGATTTCTTCTGTCGTATGTAATCTGAACTGAGAATATTCTTTTCTTAAAGCGATACACTTCTTTGTATATTCAATGATATCTTTATAGAACTCTGCTCTTTCCCAATCCATTTGATTGATCTTATCACCAGCGTTGTAACTATTTCCATTATCATTCTTCGTACCACAATATTCACATCCTGCATGTAAGAAAGGAACACCTTGTGAGATAAGTGTAGTCAAGATCATCATCTTCTGTCTTTCTTTACGTGTTGGTCTATCCTCATTACTACAACAAGCATGCATTTTATCCCAAGTCGTTGCGTTATCGTGCGTCTCAATGTTATTGATCGTTTGATCTGGTTGTTCGAAACGTTTAAACAATGGATCACCCATTACATTCGCACTAATGGCAGATAACATAGAGAAAGCCTGATCTGTATCACCTGTAATATATCCCTTGCTGGCTTTTTGATCATCACCTGTCTTACCTTTGACTGTATCTCTAAAGTAATCATTAAAATGACCAATTCCAGGCATTACATTTTGATTCATGATACTAGCTTTCTTATTGTAAGGTAACATTGTAGGAAGATCCCAACCCTCACCATATATCATGATATCTTCTTTCAACTTCTTGCCAGCATCTCTGATCTGGTTCATCGTATCAACATCCAAGATTCCCATCAAGTCAAATCTAAAACCATCTACATCATATATCTTGATCATTGTCTCAATGACATGAACAAGATATTTCCTAGCCATTGATTTCTCTGATGCAAAATCATTTCCACAGAAACTACCATTTGATAAGAAACCACCCTCATTATAACGATAATAGTAATATGGAACCGTGCAATTAAAACAACAAGAATCAACATCATATGTATGATTGAATACAACATCCATATTTACACGTAGTCCATTCTTATGCATCTTACTAACCAATGTTCTAAATTCTAACATTCTAGAATATGGATCATCAGGATCTGTTGAATAACTACCTTCCAAGCTTAAATACTGCATTGGATCATATCCCCAGTTATAGTTCTTATTTGGATGAAATTCATCAACTGTACAGAAATCATGTACTGGCATCAATTGGATATGTGTAACACCTAATTGTGTTAGATAATTCAAACCAGTAGGCATAAAATCATGTTTTGTATCTTCTTCACAAAGAGAAATATATTTTCCATTTGTCTTTGTTCTAGTCTTTCTAGAGCTTGTCATATCTCTAACACTAGCTTCATAGATAATGGCATCTGTTCCACAGACTTTTCCCTTTACTTTTACTTTTTCTATTGTTGAAATGATTTCTGGATCAATGACAGCACTCAACTGTGCATTACCATTACAGCTATAAGCATATGGATCTAAAGAACGAACGATCTTTCCATTTCTTTCAATGAGATAACAATATAATGCGTGATCTAGATTACCAATGACTCGCATTCTCCATACTCCCTTTTCATGTCTTTCCATAGGATATGTATGGATCTCACCATCAATGAAAGTTTCTAATGTTACGTGTACCGCAGTAGGAGCCCACAGTGCAAAATCAGTGTGCATGCGATGATAAGTAGCGCCTAGATCATCACCTTTGTAATAAAACATACGGTCAAATTCTTCCGTATTGACAATCAAACGAATCTCTAATGGAACCATTAGACCATGACTTTCTCTAACTTGGTATTCTTTACCAAACTTAATATCTGCAGGAGAGGTCAAGATATACTTTGTTTGTGTTTCATGTTCTTCAACACTATACAAAACC
>CAVCCE010000147.1:0-4646 GCA_963600555.1 Duodenibacillus sp. | reverse complement strand
CCAATTGATCTGCGATATCATTTAAGCTTTCTGCCATGATCGTATTTAGAACAGTATTAGCGAATGAAGCTGACATGCTAGAACCTAACATTCTGAATTCGAACTTATTACCAGTGAAGGCAACAGGGGAAGTTCTGTTTCTATCAGCGTTATCATGAGGAATATAAGATAATCCGTTAACAGGGTTGAAGTTATCGTTTTCTGTGTTTCCTTTGAATTTCTTATTTTGGTAGATTGAATAAAGAATATCTTCAATATAAGAACCTAAGTAAATAGAGATGATTGCTGGTGGAGCTTCATTTGCACCTAGTCTATGGTCGTTTCCACAAGAAGATGCAGATAATCTTAATAATACTGGATATTCATCTACTGCACGAATAAATGCGCTAATGAATGTTAAGAAACGAATATTTTCTGCAGGTTTCTTTCCTGGATCAAATAAGTTCTGACCATTGTCTGTAATAATAGAGTAGTTGTTATGCTTACCAGAACCGTTGATTCCTTCGAATGGCTTTTCATGTAATAGACAAGCGAAACCATGTTTCTTAGCTGTTTTTCTTAATACATCCATTGTTAATTGGTTTTGGTCAACAGCGATATTTCCTTTAGAGAAGATTGGAGCTAATTCAAATTGACCAGGAGCGACTTCATTATGTTCTGTTTTTGCATAGATACCTAACTTCCAAAGCTGTTCATTAACATCTTTCATGAATGCTTGAACACGTGGAGGAATAGCTCCGAAGTAATGGTCATCTAATTCCTGACGTTTTGTTGCGGAAGTGCCAAATAATGTTCTTCCTGTTAATCTTAAATCAAGGCGTTTTTGAAAATACTTAAGATCGATCAAAAAGTATTCTTGTTCAAGACCAACAGAGATATCACAACTCTTGACATCTTTTTCACCTAAAAGATTAACAACACGTGTTGCTGCTTTACTTAAAACTTCTAAAGATTTTAGTAGTGGTTCTTTTCTATCTAATGCTTCACCATTGTAAGAAACGAATACCGTAGGAATACATAATACGTTATCTTTAATGAATACAGGGGAAGTAACATCCCAATATGTATAACCTCTTGCTTCAAAAGTAGCTCTTAGACCACCTGACGGAAATGATGATGCATCAGGTTCTCCTTTGATCAACATCTTGCCTGAGAATCTAGAAATAGGTTCTCCATATTCATTTGGTTCAACAAATGCATCATGTTTTTCAGCTGTTCCACCAGTCAATGGTTGGAACCAATGTGTGAAATGTGTTGCTCCATGTTGCATTGCCCAACGCTTCATTGCGTGTGCGATAGCATCTGCTGTTTGTCTATCTAATTGTTCTTCGTTAGCTACAGTAGCTTTCCAAGAATCATAGACAGGTCCTGGAAGTCTTTCTTCCATTTCTACCTTTGTAAATACTAGTGATCCAAAATCTTCGTATATTTTTTCCATAAAATCTCCTTTATCCCTCAAAAATTTTAGAAAAAACCAGTAAAAACGTCAATAATTTTCAAAAAAATCATTAAAAATTCAAATTTTTTATAAAAAAACAGAGATTTTTTGATCTCTGTCGTTAAATATTCATTGATTCATAACTAAAAGGTGTCGATTCTACTAACTTTACAGCTGTAACTTCTTCAACTTCATCAATCAAGATTGCTTGAACACCTTCAGATATGTCTGCACTTGCCATAAAACATCCAGCACATGCACCAACCATCGTTACTGTGACGACTCCATCTTTGAAGTCAACAAATTGAACATCACCACCATCAGCTTGTAGATATGGGCGTATCTTGTTTAATGTGTGATTAATTCTACGAATCAGATCTTCTCTAGCTGGTGTTTCAGCATTTAACATTGCTTGTTGATTTTCTTTATCAATATCAGTTTCATCTTGTTGATTGATTTTTTCTTCTTCTATCATATAGATGCCTCTTTTCCATTGATAAGTTTACCAAATTCTAGAATGCATGCAACTGATTTGATTTGTTGTGTTATACTTTCTTACGGAGATTTATATATGAAGTATAAAACAGGAATGGTCGTAGAAGGAAAAGTTACTGGTATTCAACCATATGGTGCATTTGTATCATTGGATAATCAAAATGCTGGGTTGATTCATATTTCAGAAATTAGTGATGGTTTTGTTAAGGATATCAGCAAATATGTTCAAGTAGGTGATCATATTAAAGTGAAGATCATTGATTTTGATAAGAAGCATCATCAAGCTCGTTTATCTTTAAAAGCTTTAAGTAAACCAAGAGTTCGTAAAGCACGTAGACAACATGTTTATCAAAAACCATCTTTACCACCTATGAAACTTGGATTTCAATCTATTGCGGCAAATATGGATCGATGGATCGAAGAAGCAAAAGAGAATATCTTGAATCAATGAACTACCAATCTAGACAATTGGTAGTTTTTGTTTTAAATAAAACGATAGCACGCTATTGACAGCGTGCTATTAAAGATGTATAAAATATGCGTGGGGAAATTATGAAGAAAATAGTTGATATTGGTTTTCGTATTAAAAAGATTAATGATCTACTTGGGAAAAGAGCAGATCGTACCATGCAGGAAATGGGAGTTACATTCGCTCAACATCATGCATTGGTATATCTCGTTCACCAAAAAGATTACACATCTACTTTGAAAGATATGGAACATACATTTATGGTTTCACAAGCTACTATGGCAGGAATCGTAAAACGTATGGAAGAAAAAGGTTATGTGCAATCTTTTGGTAGTGAAATGGATAAGAGAATCAAATTGGTACGTCTTACAAACAAGGGGGAAGAAATTTGTAAGGTGTCTAGAAAATTAATGGAAGAAAGTGAGATGAAGATGAGATCTTTATATAGTGAGGAGGAAATGATGGCATTTGAAGAATATTTAGAAAGATTATTCAATGCGCTAGATAAGGAGGATAAAAATGTTTAAGACACTGAAAGGCTATATTGGTCAATATAAAAAAGCTACGTTGTTAACACCAGTCTATACTGCATTAGAAGTAGTGTTAGAAATCTTGATTCCTTTTGTTACGGCTTCTTTGATTGATAAAGGAGTCAATAATGGAAATATGAGTGAAGTTATCAAGTATGGAATCATCATGCTGATCTTAGCATTTGCTTCATTGTTCTGTGGAATCATGAGTGGTAAGTATGCTGCTGAAGCTTCTACAGGCTTTGCAGCAAATGTAAGAGATGGAATGTATAAGAAGGTACAGACATACTCTTTCTCGAATATTGATAAATTTTCTACTGCAGGTCTAGTAACAAGATTAACAACAGATGTAACTAACTTACAGAATGCATTTATGATGATCATTCGTATCGCAATTCGACCACCACTGATGTTAACTCTATCTGTAGTGATGTGTATTATTATTTCACCATCATTATCTTTGATCTTTGCGGTAGCTATCGCTTTCTTAGCAATCGTCATCGTTATGATCATTCCTAAAGTAAATACAGTATTTACAGATACGTTTAATAAATATGATGATTTGAATGCTGAAGTACAAGAGAATGTTAATGGTGTAAGAGTCGTAAAGGCATATGTTCGTGAGGATTACGAAAAACAAAAGTTTTCTAAAGCTGCACATAACTTGAGAGTATTATTTGAAAAAGCAGAAGGTATGATGGCTTATATTACACCTGTCATGAACTTAGCTGTTTATGGATGCATCGTTGCGTTAAGCTGGTTTGGTGCACATCAGATCGTTGGTGGTTCTCTAACGACTGGTCAATTAACATCTATGTTTTCATACATCATGAGTATCTTGATGTCTTTGATGATGTTAAGTATGACAATTGTAATGATTACAATGTCATTTGCTTCTATAAAGAGAATTGCTGCAGTATTAAATGAAGAACCTGATATTCAAAATCCAACTGATCCAATCATGGAAGTAAAAGATGGTTCTGTAGATTTTGATCATGTTCATTTTGCATATACTTCAGGTACAGGTGAAGATGTATTGAATGATATTGACTTACATATCAACTCAGGTGAATCAATAGGTATCATTGGTGGAACAGGTTCTGGTAAGAGTACTCTTGTTTCTTTGATCAGTAGATTGTATGACGTTACAAAAGGTAAGGTTTCTGTTGGTGGACATGATGTAAAAGAATATGATGTTACAACATTACGTAATGATGTTTCTGTTGTTCTGCAAAAGAATGTATTATTCTCTGGAACAGTTTTAGATAACTTGAGATGGGGGAATGAGAACGCAACAGAGGAAGAATGTTGGAAAGCTTGTGAACTTGCTTGTGCAGATGAATTTCTAAAGAAGATGCCAGAAGGTCTTCAATCTCGTGTTGAACAGGGTGGTAACAACTTCTCTGGTGGACAAAAACAGAGACTTTGTATTGCTAGAGCTTTATTAAAGAATCCTAAGATCTTGATTTTGGACGATTCTACAAGTGCAGTCGATACGGCAACAGATGCTAAGATTCAAGCTTCTTTCAACCAACAAATTCCTAATACAACAAAAATCTTGATTTCACAAAGAATTTCTTCTGTTAAGAATGCAGATAGAATCATCGTTATTGATGATGGTAAGATTTCTGGTTTTGATACACACGAAAACTTGATCAAGAATAATGAAATCTACCGTGAAATTGAAGAAGCACAAAATAAAGCTGGTGGTGAC
>CAVCCE010000146.1:0-4651 GCA_963600555.1 Duodenibacillus sp. | reverse complement strand
ATACTATTATTAGGAGTTTTTTTTGAATATTGTAATTAAAGGAATAGAAAAAAAGATAATACTTCAGCTATTCAATTTGCGATAAAAGGAATGCATTTTGATTGGTATTTTAATGATGGTCTTTTACGAAATATGTATGGTAAATACTTTTGGTATTCGGAATTAAATAAAGCTACTCAAATACTAGCAGCATATGTGGATGATAAGCTTGTAGGCGTATTATTAGCAAATATGAAAGATGAATCTAAATTACATTCAAATGTTTTTGAAAAAATATATGTTAGGTTTATAGACTTTCTTCAAAATACTTTTTTTAAAGATAGTGGTGGATTATATGAATCTACAACATTTAATCAATTACAACATTTTCTTAAAAATCATGATCCTGATGGAGAAATTGTCTTTTTAGTAGCAGATAAAGAATCAAATATTAAAGGGATAGGTACAACATTATTAAATGCGTTTGAGAAAATAGAAAAAGGAAAACTTGTTTATCTGTATACAGATGATGCATGTAATTATAATTTTTATGAGCGAAAAGGCTTTGTTAGAAATGAGGAAGATCAAATCATTTTGGATACACCAAAAGGGGATGTTACTTTAAATTGTTACCTATATAGTAAACGGATTGAAATATAAAATAAGACCGGATAAAATATCCGGTCATCTCTTTTGATAGATTCTAATAACAAATTCAGCTGTAATATCCATGCCATTCTGTTCATTGAGCTTTTCGATATCTTCACTCTTTGTTCGATGATAGTAAGGTGTCATCTTGAACAAAGAAATCAAGACATCTTTATCACAATGGAATACATTAGAAATTATGTATTCTTTTTCTTTGAACATGTTAGTTTCTAGTGGCTTGATGATATTCTCATAAGGAGTATCATAGATCAGATCTTTTAATTCGAATAAATGTTTAGGACCTGGAGAAACGAATACAAATCTACCATCTTTTTTTAATACTCTTTCAATTTCATCTTTCGCAAATGGTGCAAAACAAGTAGTAGCCATATCACAAGATTCATCAGGAAGAGGAAGTCTAAAGATAGAAGCAACAGCGTATTGTGTTGAAGAGTCTGTTCTAGAAGCATGTTTTAATGCATCCTTACTCATATCAAAGCCGTATTTTTCATTTGCTTGTAAGTCTGTTGTATAGTAACCTTCACCACATCCTAGATCACATAAAGTATCAGGTTGATATTCTTCAGAAATCTTTACCAATTCATTCTTTAAGAATTCATATCCACCAGAATTTAAGAAATCTGTTCTAGCTTGAACCATTTCTTTGTTATCGCCGTGATCAACAGATTGTTTGATCAATAGATTTAAGTATCCTTGTTTTGCGTAATCAAAAGAATGCTTATTTTCACAGATTGCACTTCGTTCTACTTTCTGAAGTGGTTTATTACAGATTGGACATATTAATTTCATGGATGTATTGTATCATCTTTTTGATGAAATATCACTTGACTGACCACCAGTCAGTGCTATACTGCAAGTACTAGGAGGAGATTATGGCAGAAACAAAAGATAGTGAAGAAAGAAGAAATGAGTTTGTTGATGCTGCAGAGAAGCTATTTAAAGAGAATGGTATCGTTGATACAACGATCAATTCGATTGTAAAAGAAATGAATGTAGCGAAGGGATTATTCTATTATTACTTTAAATCGAAAGATGATGTAATAGACGCTATTAGTGATAAATACAATGAAGTATTCAACGAAATGATGCATGCTTCAATGGATAAACCAACATATGAGGAAAGATTAGAACAATATGTAGAAAATTGTGTTTCTTCATTTCGTACATTAACAAGTGAAGTACATGGAGATGTAGATCTAACTCAACTGTCATCAAGATCGATTGATGAAGCAAAACAATCCGCAATCGATGGACTTTGTGAAATGTTTGAAGAAGGAATGAACAATGGAGCTTTACAATTCGTTCATTCTAGATATTATGCGGAAATCTTAGTGAGTGGAATATTGACTCTTGTAGAAGAAAAAGAAGCATCAGATGAAGAAATTAAAGATATTATCATGGATCTTATAGAAAGATCCGGAAAGGACTAAGTATGTCAGAAAATAAAAATAATGAACAAGATCTTAATGGAAAGATCAATTCTTTTAAAGAAGAAGCAATGAAGGCAATGAAAGAAACTACAGAAACTGTTTGGAAGAAGATACAATTAGAAAAGAGAAAAGCAGAGATTCGTAGTGAAATTGGACATCTTTCTAGAGAACTATCAAAGTCTTATGAAAAGTTGGGAAGACAATATTATCTTTTTAAAGAAAATCATACGGAAATTGGTGGTGAGAAAGAGACATTTGATTTGATTCGTTCAAAAGAAAAGTTGATTGAATTATTGAATGAAAAGTTAGATCAATTAGATGTTGAATAGTAAATGATCTGTACCAGAAATGGTACAGATTTTTATTTATTTTAAAAGTTTAGGAATTGTAAACAAAAAGTTATGTAAAAACTATTGCATACATTTCAAAAAAATATATAATGTTTTTTGTGTTTTATAAAAAGTGATTTTAAGTTTAGTGGTGCTAAACAAAGGAGGGCGAATGATAGATGTAGGACATCGAATTAGACAGTTACGAGTGAAGAATGATTTGACCTTAGAAGAATTAGCTTCTAGAACGGAGCTGACAAAGGGATTCTTATCTCAGTTAGAGAACAATCTAACATCACCTTCTTTACAGACATTAGAAGATATCTCTGAAGCATTAGGAACTACATTATCTAGATTCTTTGCGCAAGAAGATGATGAAAAGATCGTTTTCACACCAGATGATGCGTTTATAGATGAACAAGAAGATTGTACGATTCATTGGATCATTCCAAATGCACAAAAGAATGAAATGGAACCAATTCTTGTTGAACTAGAAACAGGTGGTGAAAGTAAAACGATTGAGCCACATGAAGGGGAAGAGTTTGGATATGTTCTGAGAGGTAGAGCGTTACTTGTTAGAGATTCTAATAAGAAGGGTCAGTTATTACGAAAAGGTGATTCATTTTACATTAGTGGAGATGAAACACATTATCTAAAAAATGATTCAGACAAGAAAACTGTAATACTTTGGGTGAGTACGCCACCAGAGTTTTAGGAATGAGAGGAGATAGAAATGGCTAAGAAATTAATTGAAGTAAAAAACATTGTAAAACGATTTGATAATCAAGTTGTATTAAAGGGAATCAACTTGGATATCAATGAAAATGAATTCGTTACATTATTAGGTCCTTCTGGATGTGGTAAGACAACGTTATTACGTATTATTGCAGGTTTCTTGGAACCAGATGAAGGTCAGGTATTCTTGGATGGAGAAGATATTGCGACCGTTCCAGCATATAAAAGGGATGTTAATACAGTATTCCAACATTATGCTTTATTTCCTCATCTAGATGTTTATGACAATATTGCCTTTGGTCTAAATATCAAAAAAGAACCTAAAGATATCATTCAACAGAAAGTTATGAGAATGATTTCTTTAGTTGGTCTAGAAGGTTTTGAACATAGAGATATCAATGCGATGAGTGGTGGCCAACAACAACGTGTTGCGATAGCTAGAGCGTTAGTGAATGAACCACAAGTATTGTTGTTAGATGAATCTTTAAGTGCATTAGATAAGAATCTACGTAAAGAAATGCAGTTGGAATTAAAGGAAATCCAAAGAGAAGTAGGTATTACATTTATCTTTGTAACACATGATCAAGAAGAAGCTCTTACAATGAGTGACAAGATCGTTATCATGAGAGATGGAATCATTGAACAGATTGGTTCACCTACAGAAGTGTATAACACACCTATCAATGAATATTGTGCAAAATTTATTGGAGATTCTAATATCATTGATGGAACGATGAAGAGAGATAATCTTGTAAGCTTTGATGATGCTGATTATGTGTGTGAAGATTATGGATTCTCTGAAAATGAACAAGTTGATATCGTTATAAGACCTGAAGATATTGATATTGTTGCGAGAAATAGAGGATTATTGAATGGTGAAGTAAAGTCTGTACTATTCAAAGGTGTTCATTATGAAATTATCGTAGAAACTTCTTCAGGTACGTCTAAGACGGTAACGATGCATGTTACAGGTGAACATGATGTTGTTAATGAAGAAGCACATGAAAAGTTATCAGCTTCTTCCTTCTATATGGATGTAGAAGACGTAGCGAATATTACAGATGAAGAAATCATTGCTCGTGCGAATGCACAAGCTTGGAATGATGATGATGAATATATTTCTATTCCTAACGTCATCTATGATCTAAAAGCTGAAGAAGGTAGCTATGAATGTACATTTGAAACAGCTGCTGGTACTAAGATCAAGATCAATATCTTTGTTGTTAAACCAGTTTCTGTTGAAGATGAAGAAAATGAAGAATCTATCCAAGCCTTCAACTTTACTAAGTCAGTAGATGAAATCAAGGAATCTGTAGCCTTAGATACGGACTTGATTCGTTGGGCTGATGCATATGCTTGGTCTACAGAAGATAACTCTAGAGTAGAAATCTGGGATGTGAAGTATGATTTTGATGATGAAAATATCACAGAAGGTGACTATAACATTACATTCTCCACACAAGGTCGTGAGTTGAAGTTGGAAACAACAGATCGTCATGAAGTTGGTGA
>CAVCCE010000145.1:0-4697 GCA_963600555.1 Duodenibacillus sp. | reverse complement strand
ATTAATAAGCACTTTTAATGCCCGCGTGATGGAATTGGTAGACGTAGGGGACTCAAAATCCCCCGGTGGCGACACCGTGCCGGTTCGAGTCCGGCCGCGGGCACTACTAAATAACACTTTATTGTGAAGTGTTATTTTTTTATCTCAAAAATATAGAAGGTACTTCATAATGAAGTACCTTCTTTCAATTGCTGGTTATTCTTTATTTTTCTGCTTTATTGATAACTTTATCAGCCACTTCTTTAGGTGCTGCTTGATATCTTTCAAAGCTTGATACGTAAGAACCACGTCCTTGTGACATAGCACGTAATTCATTTGGATATGTCAACATTTCTGCCATTGGAACTTCTGCTTGAATGACTTGGTCACCATCATCATTTGTTGTCATATCAATAATGACACCTCTACGTTTAGTGATATCTCCCATTAGAGTTCCAGTATATTCTTCTGGAGCAGTAATTACCACTTTACCGATAGGTTCTAATAGTACTGGTTTTGCATTAGGCATTGCGGCATTATATGCAAGTCTAGCTGCTTCTTTAAATGCATTTTCCTTTGAATCAACTGGATGATAAGAACCATCATACAATGTAGCTTTAACACCAACTACTTTGTATCCTGCTAGTACACCATGATTCATACAATCACGTAATCCTGCTTCTGTTGGTGGGAAGAATTGCTTAGGTACTGCACCACCAAATACTTCTTCTGCGAATACCATCTCACCATCAGGATCATCACTAGGTTCAAATCTTACCCAGACATCGCCATATTGACCTGCACCACCATTTTGTTTCTTATACTTACCTTGTGCTTCTGCTTTACCACGAATCGTTTCACGATATTGAACAGTTGGCTCTGAAGTTGTTACTTCAACTTTATATTTACTCTTTAACTTAGAAAGCACTAGATCAATATGTTGATCGCCAATTCCATATAAGACTTGTTCGTGTGTTTCTTCATTATTTACAAATTTCAATGTCTTGTCTTCCTGCATCATATTTTTAATTGCGACAGACATTTTATCTTCATCAGCTTTTGTCTTAGGTTTAATTGCATAACCTAACATTGGTTCAGGATATTCCATATCTGGATAATGAACAACTCTACTTCTTGTACATAAAGTATCATTTGTTTCTGTTACAGATAATTTAACAACAGCACCAATATCTCCAGTAAATAGTTTACCTACACCTATTTGATATTTACCATTGATAACATAGATCTGGTTGATCTTCTCTAGTACATCTTTCTTTGAATTGTATACCTGTGAATCACTATTTAATATACCAGACATAACTTTCAAATATGATATCTTACCTACGAATGGATCAACGATCGTTTTAAATACAAATGCCGATAATGCTTCATCTTCATTTGTTTCCATATCAATCGTTTGATCCTTGTCGTTCAATGCTTGTACTCTACCTTTTTCAGCATAAGATGGGAAGAATTCTGTAATAAGATCCATCAATCTTTCAATACCTGTTTGATTTGTTGCGGAACCACAATATACAGGATGAATATCACCTGAACGAACACCAATTCTTAATCCCTTTGCGATTTCATGTTCATCAAATTTTTCACCCGAGAAGAATTTATCCATTAATTCGTCATCTGTCATCGCAATTGCTTCAGAAATCTCATCATAATACTGTTGTACTTTATCTTTAATGACTTCTGGAACTTCTTTAGCTTCTGAAGGATCATCGTAATACCAAGCTTTGTTTCTTAATATATTAACAGACCCGACAACTTTTCTATCTTCAATGATTGGAAGTTCAAATAAGAATACTGATTTTCCAAACTTTTCTCTTAAATCTTCTACTACTTGAGAAAAGTCAGCATTTTCATCATCCAACTTATTAATAAATAAAATCGTTGGAAGTTTCTTTTTCTTAACGGCTTTCTTCCATGCTCTTTCTGTACCAGATTGAACTCCATCTTTCGCACTTACTACGATCAATGCGTTATCCCCCATTGTTAATCCAGTATCTTCTTCACCTTCATAATCCATATATCCTGGTGTATCGATAAAATTGATTTTCTTATCTTTCCATTCCACTGGTGCTAAATGCGCATAGACAGATAATCCTCTTTTACCTTCTTCAGCATCAAAGTTTAAAGCACTTGTACCATCATTATTTTTTCCTAACTTATCAATTGCTTTTATTTCGTAAAGACAAGCTTCTACAAGTGAGCTTTTACCACTGCCAGAATGTCCCAAGACAGTAACATTTCTGACTTCATTCGCTAAATAATCTCGCATAAATCATACCTCTTATTTCAAAGATTCTTTTAAATCATCGAGGCATTCCTTACGAACATAATGGATAGCCATATTACCTTCGTAGTCTTTTTTATCTTTATCTGCTCCATTTTCGAGCAATACATTAACAAGTGTTGGAATACCGATATAAGCTGCTCTCATAAGTGCTGTGCATCCTTTATTATCTTCTGCATTTACATCCGCACCATTCTTGATCAAAGTTTCAATGACTTCTGTCTTATAAGCATTTACTGCTTCCATTAAAGCTGTACGTCCTTGTTCATCTGTAGCGTTGACTTCAGCACCTTTTGAAATCAAATATTCAACAGTTTCTGTTTCACCTAATAATGCTGCTCTCATCAATGCTGTACGTCCTTTATTATCGTGAGAATTAACATCTCCACCAGCATGGACGATCATTCTACAAATTTCTGTATGTCCTTTCTTTGCAGCACCCATAAGAGCTGTCTTATTATTCTTGTCACGAGCCCTTGTGTCGGCACCATTGTCTAACAAGAAACGTACGATATCTACATATCCTCTCTTAGCGCTTCTCATTAAAGCAGTACGTCCATCTCCATTTCGGACATTGACATCTGCTCCCTTTGATACTTGTGCACATACTTTGCCAAAATCACCGGCAGCAGCAGCATCAAAGAATTCTTGATTCACCTGATCCATAATGATTACCTCCTGTCATTTTATTCATCAGATTTTTTGTATAAAAAAGATGGACATAACAAACATCCATCTAAAAACCATATTCAAACTGATTGAAATCCCCACCAAAAAGAACTCCTTCTGTGCTTATTTTTTGTACAACAAAAACAACTCTAGTGCTCTCCATGATACTCAACTCCAATCTAGAAATTTCAAATACATCTGTTAATTACATTTTACAGAAAGCTATCAGAACTTCAAGTGAAAGCGGTTACTTTTTTTAATATTTTTAAGTATTCATGAAAATAGTCTTTGATTATTTTCAAAGACTATTTACTTACAATTTCAATTTTATTATACGGAATCTCAATTCCATTCTCTTTAAATGATTTTAAAAGTTTCTTTCTTACTTCACTTGCTGCATTAAAATATGTTGCAAAACTAGTTACATACAAAGGAAATGTAATTTGTATCCCACTCTCATCAAACGCTTCTACTCTTACATCAAATGGAACATCTTCTTTATTTTTTCTTACATCGATGACATTTTCTGTAGATAAACATGCTTCATAGATCAACTTTGTAGCCAACGAAACATCACTATCATAACCAATATCAAATGTTATATATCTAGTATATCTATCTTGACCATATCCCCTATTTTCAACAATAGCACTATTCATGATGCTATTGGGAACAATGACCTTTGAATTTTCTATTGTGACCAGTTCTGTATGACGGAATGTTATTCCAGTTACTGTTCCCGATATATCTTTATCTTTGATATATACGATATCTCCTACATTAAATGGATGATATAAAGCTAAGAAAAATCCAGCGATGAAATTTCCAAAAGATTCCTGTGCAGCTAGACCAATAATAACTGAAATAACAGAAGTCGCACCTAAAATTGCAGAATTCAATCCAGCTAATGGTTTGATACCGCCTAGAATCAATGAAACTCCTATAACGTAAATCGTTGCACGCACGATTCTTCCTAAGAAATGTAATGTCATACGTTTCTGTTCATCTTTATCTGCCATCTTTCCAAAACTTTTCCAGACGACTTTTCCTATCGCAAAAGATAGAATCAAGATCAAACCACTTCTTATCGAAAAATATAACACACCACCATCAAACAGATTTGTCCCTATATCCCATATTGTTTCACTCATCTCTTAAACTCCTTAATGATTTAAATAATCACTATATTTTTTGTATTCTGGCATATATTGCTTAACAACATCATAAAATGCTTTCGAATGATTTGGAACTAATATATGTGCATATTCATGTAATAAAACATATTCTAAACATTCTTTTGGGAAATGAATCAATCGTAAAGACATTGATATATGATTCTTACTTGGCGTGCAAGAACCCCATCTACTCGTCATATATTTAATCGTGATTCTTGGAATTGGCTTATTATTCTTTCTACAAATACATTCATCTAGATCTTCTCTTCTTTCCTGGATCATCTTTATTAAGTATTTTCCGGCTTCTTTATAGAAGGTAGATTCAATATTCTCATGAGTAATCTCTTTCAAAAAGAAAATCATTTCATCTTCTTTAAACAATATAAAATTTCGATTTGCCTTTTCAAAAGAAACAGGATATTTCTTTCCCATCCATGTAGCACTTTTACCATCTACACCTGTTAAGATTTTCTCTGTCTTACTCTTTTGAACTTGTTCTGTTTTTAAGATCCAACTTTCTTTTTCATGAATAAAATCCTGAATTTGTTTTTCTGTTACATGATATGGAC
>CAVCCE010000144.1:0-4722 GCA_963600555.1 Duodenibacillus sp. | reverse complement strand
CTTCTTATACGTATCTAAGATTCTTCCTTCAGCATATTCATAAGATGGATTTTTTTTCTCAAAATAAGCTAAAGTATCTTCAATAAAATCAAATAATTCAAGTTTCATAACATTGTTCCTTTATCTTGTACGGAATGCTTTAGGATATTTATTTTTTAGAGCTTTGCCATCGCTTTTTGCTCCCCCTAAAACAAAACCATGATAGCACATCCCGTACCATCCTTTTTGAACAGATGCTGAAATTTGTTCACCATGCATATACATTTTCACTTCATTGTCACTCATTTCATAATAATTCTTCAATTTTGAATATGAGCTCATGAAAAAATGATGAGAAAATTCAAATCTTCCCTTTAACATTTCACCAATATAAACCTGAGTTCTTAATAGATGTAATTTACCAGTGTCAATAAATGGATGCGTACCTCCATATAAGCGATTGTTTTTATAATATAAATATGGGTATACTTCAACCATGTTATCTTTTAGTAATTCCATTAATTCACTAGGAATCTTATCCGATTTCAATTCTTTGATTTTTGATGAAGAAGTTGAGGAAGTCTTTACCATCTTTGCAATGAAATGTCCTTCTCCTTTATCCATTGGAAAAATACGAATTGCCTTATTTGTTTCATACCCTTCATCAAATGCATGTCTGCCAAATTTCACTTCAGCATCCATCATTTTCATATCAGGATGTCTTTCTAAAAATTTCGCTATTTGATACTCATTCTCAACCTTATTCAAAGTACATGTAGAATATAAAAGAATGCCATTCTCTTTTAAACAATGATATGCATTTTCTAATATTTCTTTTTGCAAAGATGCACAATGGTCAACTAATTGTTGTGACCATTGATCAACAGCTTCTGTATTCTTACGCATCATTCCTTCACCTGAACAAGGCGCATCACATAAAACCATATCAAAATATTCACCAAAATGCTTAGAAATATCTTTTGTATCATTATTCAAAACAACACAATTACTTGCACCGTTTCTTTCTACATTTTCTAACAAGATCCTACTTCTTTTAGAATCTATTTCATTACAAACAACAAGTCCATCTTGATGTATTAATTCAAGTATTTCTGTTGTCTTAGAACCAGGAGCAGCACATAGATCCAATATCTTAAGTCCTTCTCTAGGATCCATGACCGTTACTGCCGCTGATGCACTAGCTTCTTGCATGTAAAAAGCACCAGAAAGATATTCTGGAGTATTTCCATATTTCTTGTTATCTGTGTAATATCCATATTTAGCATATGGACTTTTTTCGTGATAGATATCTATCACTTCAAATAGATGTTCGGGTGTTGTTTTTAGAGGATTCACACGAAACCCGCGATATGCCTCTTCTTCCAAGCATTTTAAATAATCAGGATATTCATCTTTTAGAATATCTTGCATTTGTTTTAAGAATAATTCATTCATAATTTTTTAATTTTTTCTTTATTGTAACGATATCTTGTTCTAACTGCATGATCAAGTTTCCTTTTGAAGAAAATTTCTTTTCTTCTCGGATAAATTCAATGAATTCAATCGTAATAAACTTCCCATAGATATCTTTATTAAAATCAAATATATTAGCTTCTAAAGAGATATCTTCTCGAAGATTAAATGTTGGATTATGTCCTAGATTGATCATCGCTTTATATCTTTCATTTTGAATGATTACAAATCCTGCATAAACACCAGTTCTAGGAAGAATATATTCAGGATCAAATTGTAGATTCGCAGTAGGAAAACCAATGGAATGGCCTTTGTTTCTACCATGAACAACAATACCACTAATTCTAAAATTATATCCAAGCATCTTAGATGCTTCCTGCATCTTACCTTCTTCAATGCACTTCGTAATTCTAGTAGATGAAATCTTTCCAAGATCGTCTTCTATTGGTTGAACGACTTCAACCTCTAATCCTTCTGTTTGTTTTAAAGTTTCTGCACTACCTTTTCCCATAGCACCATAATGAAAATCGAAACCACATACAATTCCTTTTAAAGAAATCTTAGAAAGAATCTGTTGAACGAAATCTTCAGGAGAGAGTTGAGAAAATTCAGTTGTAAAATCTAAAATAATAATATTTTGAATTCCATACTCTACAGCCCTATTTAGTCTTTCGCGCATCGTGCTTATATGTTTAACATTTTTAGCATGTTTGATCGTAACCCATGGATCTGGATCAAACGTTATCAACGCTGATTCACAATGGTACTTCTGTGCCATCTCAATCGTTTTTTCAATTAAGACTTGATGTCCTTTATGCATACCATCAAAATAGCCAATACAAGCACACATTGGTTTTGAATAAATTCTATTAGACTCTAGCCCCATCTTAATAATACGCATTAAAACAACCCTCTTACACAATGATATAAGCCATCATTTCTTTTTTCATATGCAGCTAATATCTCTTTTCCATTAATTAGAATAACACGATTTTCTTCAACATTTAAAGAAATAGCTTTTCCATTCATAATATCTTGTACTTGATTACATTGTACGATCTTCCATTTTGGATCAAACACTTTCAATGGATCAATACAATATTTTTCATCTACTTCTTCAATATCAACAGCATCTTCTAATGTCAAAGACTCAATACCACAGCGTACTAAAGATGTCATATATCCAAGTTCATTCATAGCTTTACAATAATCTTCAATCAAAGTTCTAATATATGTTCCACTAGATACTACAGCGTCCATTTCATATAAGTTATCTTCCAATTGTTTGACTGACAATGAATTCACTTCTATTTCTCTAGCAGTTCTTTCTACTTCAATACCATTTCTAGCATATTCATAAAGCTTTTTTCCATCTTTTTTGATTGCACTATACATTGGAGGAATCTGTTGGATCTTTCCAGTAAATCTTTCTGATATTTCATTTAATTCATCTGTACTATGTTGGATAAAATCTTTTTCTTCAATAATTCCACCCCAAACATCCTGTGTATCATATCTTTTACCCAAGGAAAAATGAGCAATGTAATGCTTATGATTACTTACACAAAATTGTAAATATTTTGTACATTTCCCTAACGCAATGATCATAAATCCTTCTGCATTAGGATCTAATGTACCAGAATGTCCTGCTTTTCTTTCATTCATTCTTCTTTTTACTGCAGAGACACATTGAAAGGATGTCATTCCTTTTGGTTTTTTCACTAAAATAATTCCATTCATGTTAAGAATTATAACAAATAATTATTGACTTGTTTGATATATGTAGTATATTTTTTACGATAAATAAAATCTCATATAGAGGTAGCGGTGCAGATTAGTAGCATAAGGAGCTGGCAAGCAATGAATTATGTAAAAGGCAATCACCGCCGAACAACAATGAATGGCAATTAATTGTTGTGGGGATATGGAAAATATTCATATCACTCCTTCATAAGAAGTGGCGCTATTAGATACGTACATAGATAACAAAGACCGTATGTAATATCGCATGCGGTTTTATTTATATCTAGGAGGAAATTTTATGAATCAAACAATTAGAAAGAGTTTTACATTGCTAGCATGTGCAGCATTATTAACTGGATGTTCTTCATCCACTGCTACTTCATCTGCATCATCTTCATCTGACTCAGATACTTTAAGAGTTGGTATGGAATGTAATTATGCTCCTTTCAACTGGACAACAACAGAAGAAGGAGATTACACACAGGCTATTTCTTCAGTAGATTATTGTGATGGATATGATGTAGTAGTCGCTGAAAATCTTGCAGAAAAGATTGGCAAGAAGGTAGAAATCGTTAAACTTGATTGGGATAATTTAATTCTTTCATTAAACAATAATCAAATTGATGCAATCATTGCTGGTATGACAGCTACTGATGAACGTAAACAAGAAGTAAATTTCACAGATCCATATTACACATCTGAAGAAGTCGTAATCGTAAAGAAGGACTCTAAATATGCGAGCGCTACAAGTCTAGAAGATCTTGATGGTTCTACTGTACAAGGACAAATGAATACGATCTATGATGAAGTTATTGATCAGATTCCTAATGTAACACATATGCCTGCTGCTGAAACGTTCCCTGCAGCTATCCAAGCTTTACAAGCTGGTTCAGTTGATGCAGTAGTTTCTGAATTGCCAGTTGCCAATGGTGTCGTTAGTGCTAACTCTGATCTAGCTATCGTTAGATTTAATGAAGGTGAAGGCTTTGAAGCTGATACATCCGTTTCTATTGCAGTACGTAAGAGTGATGATGAATTACTAAATTCTTTACAAGATGCTTTATCAACAATTGATACAGACACAAGAAATCAATGGATGGAAGACGCTGTAAATCGTCAACCTGCTGGAGAGGAATAATATAGATGAGTATTGATTCTATTGTTCAGATCTTATCTAAATATGGTCCTAGTTTATTACTAGGTATCCGCACAACGATGGTTATCGCAATCATTGGTACAGGATGTGGTTTCTTACTAGGACTATTAGTTGGTGGTATTAAAGCAATTCGTTTAGATCTTACAGCTAGTACTGGTTCTAAAGTATTCAAAAAGATCATTGATTTTATTATCAATATCTATATTACTGTTTTCCGTGGAACACCAATGATGGTACAAGCAGTATTCATCTACTATGCATTGTTAGATGTCGTTCATTGGGATAACTTCACTGCTGCATGTTTTGTCATTACAGTAAATACTGGTGCATATATGGCTGAAACAGTCCGTGGTGGAATTTTATCTATTGAT
>CAVCCE010000143.1:0-4769 GCA_963600555.1 Duodenibacillus sp. | reverse complement strand
CATGGATCAGATTATGAAAAGTTATTGGAGGATTTAAAATGATTACTTTATGTATGGATACTAGTCATACTTGGTTGGCTATTGGTTTGATTAAAGATCATCAAGTAATTGGAAAATATCAAGAAAAGTGTTGGAAAAAACAAAGTGAAGAGTTATTTCCTAGACTTATTGAACTTATGGATTCTTTAAATTTGACTTCTGATGATGTTGATCAAATTGTAATATCTAAAGGTCCTGGTTCTTATACTGGTGTTAGAATCGCAATGACTGTTGCAAAAGTATTTTGTTCAATGAGAAATCTTCCAATCTATACTATTTCAACTTTATTATTATATGCAGGTAAGAAAGATTGTAGAGTTGTTACAGATGCAAGAGGCAAAAGAGTTTATACTTGCAAATTTAAGAATGGAAAGTTTTTGGAAAACGAAACTGCAATTTCAATAGATGAACTTTTTATCGGAGATGAAGATATTATTGGTGATGCTAGTTTGATTGGGAAAGAAGATAAATGGCCTGATATCATTGATAACTTTAATGATTTAGAAAATGAGTGGGAAAGATGGGATAATGTTCATTTAGTTGTTCCAGAATATTTAAAATCCTCTGAATCATATCTTCCTAATAAATAATATGATTAGGTTAATTTCAGAAGAAGATTTAGATCAAGTCGTACTATTAGAAAAAGAATTATTTGGTGATGACAGTTGGGATAAGGAAACATTTGTTGAACAAATAAATAATAACCCTTATGCTTCTATTTATATATTTGAAGATAATCATAAAATTGTTGGTTATGTAGATTTGTGGATTGCTTATGAAAATGCTGATTTAGCTAATATTGGTGTTTCGAAACAATATCAGGGTAAAGGAATAGGAAGTCAGTTAATGGAATTTTGCGAAAGAATAGTTAATCAAAATAATTGTGAGAATTATTCTTTAGAAGTTCGAGTTTCTAATTTAAAAGCAATTCATTTATATGAAAAATTTGGATTCCAGAAAGTTGGAGTTCGTAAAAATTATTACGCTAATGGTGAAAATGCGTATTTAATGATTAGAAAATAATGGAGGTCAATTTATGACGATGTTATTAGCTTTAGAAAGTAGTTGTGATGAAACTGCTTGTGCTATTGTAAAAGATGGTAAAGAAATATTATCAAATATTGTTTCTTCGCAAATTAATGTTCATACACAATATGGTGGTGTCGTTCCGGAAGTTGCCAGTAGAATTCACGTGGAAAATATTTCTACTGTTATTACAGAAGCTATGAAGCAAGCAAATGTGACTATGGATGATATTGATGCAATTACTTTTACACAGGGACCTGGATTAATTGGCTCTTTGCATGTAGGCGTACAAGCTGCAAAAACATTAGCCTGGGAATTTCATAAACCACTTGTACCGGTTAATCATATGACTGGTCATATTTACGCAAACAGATTTGCTTTAGATCATGATCTACAATTTCCTCTATTAGCTTTAGTCATAAGCGGTGGTCATTCTCAACTTGTTTGGATGGAAACAGAATATGATTTCAAGGTAATTGGTGAAACTAGAGACGATGCGATTGGTGAGGCATATGACAAAGTGTCAAGAGTATTAGGAACAGGATATCCTGGTGGACCAGTAATTGATAAGATGGCTAAATTAGGTAAAGAACATTATCATTTACCAACACCTAAAGTAGATACACCATATGATTTTTCTTTTTCTGGTTTGAAAACAGCTGTACTTCAATTGATTCAAAGAGAAGAAAAAGCGGGCAATCCGATTATAAAAGAAGATGTAGCATATGCATTTCAAGAAACAGCTTTAGGTTTAATGGTTTCCAAAACAATGAATGCTGTAAAAAATCTTCAACCGAAAATGGTAGTAACTGCTGGTGGCGTTGCAGCAAATTCTAGATTAAGAGTTCTTTTAGAAGAAGAAATGAAAAAATATCCAAATATTGAATTATCTCAGCCACCAATCAAGTATTGTACAGATAATGCTTCAATGATTGGAGCAACAGGTTATATAGCATATAAGCATGGTATTCGTTGTGGATTTGATGTATCGGCTGATCCATCATTACCAATGCCTGGTGAAGAATAATTTAATAAAATTACACTTTTTTTCACAAAGTCTCTTTTCAGTGATAGAATATTCAGTAGGTGATTACAATGATAGCTGAAAGAAAAGTACCAAAAGCAACATTACAAAGATATCCTGTATATCTAAAAGCATTAAGAAAACTGAAGGCAGAGGGCGTAACAAAAATTATGTCTCGTCAATTAGCTGATTATGTTTCTATTGAATCAACTACGATTCGTAGAGATTTCTCATTCCTGGGAAGTTTAGGAAAACAAGGTTATGGATACAATGTAGAAGATCTAATTAAAAAGTTTTCAGATGAATTAGGTGTCAATTTTGATGAAAAAATCGTTTTGATTGGTGCTGGTAACTTAGGAAAGGCACTATTGAACTACAACAAATGGAATCATGTTGTAGGTGAAATCGTATGTGCTTTTGATTTAGTTCCTGAGAATGTACATGGTGCTTCAGTACCGGTTTATAATTTGAATGAGATTTCTGAGAAAATGCCAAAAGGATGTAGAATAGCAATATTATGTATCTCAAAAGACGTACAAGAAACAGTTGATCTTCTTGTAAAACAAGGAATCAAAGGTTTTGTTAGCTTCGCAGTGGATCATTTTTCAGTTCCACAAGGAGTATATGTAAAACAAGTGGATGTCGTTAGTAGCATCCAAGAGTTAGTTTTTGAAACAAACTCAATGAAAGACTAAAAAGAATAAGGGGAATTTAGTATGCCAACAGAAATGAGTATTCGTGAGTTATATAGACTTACAGCAACATCAACAACAGAATATGAAAAAGATCAGATTGAATATGTTCAATTACAAGGATGGGTTCGTTCTAACAGATCTGGTAAGAATGTTTCATTTATTGCATTGAATGATGGTACATATTATCAAAATGCACAAATCGTTTATACAGCTGATACTTTGGCTAATTATGATGAAGTTGGGAAGTATTTAACAGGTACTGCAGTATCTGTTATTGGCAAGTTTGTGCTAACGCCTGAAGCAAAACAACCATTTGAAATTCAAGCAACAGAAATTAATTTAGAAGGTGCTTGTGATTCAACATATCCTTTGCAGAAGAAAAGACATTCTTTTGAATATTTAAGAGAAATTGGTCATTTAAGACCACGTACAAATACATTCTCTGCTGTATTTAGAGTAAGAAGTGCATTAGCTATGGCAATCCATACTTTCTTCCAAGAACAAGGTTTCGTATATGTTCATACACCAGAAATAACAGGAGCAGATGCTGAAGGTGCTGGTGAAACATTTACAGTAACAACAAGAGAAGATGGCAAATATGAAGAAGACTTCTTTGGAAAGCATGCTTCATTAACAGTATCCGGTCAGCTTCAAGCAGAAGCTTTTGCCTTAGCGTTTAGAGATGTTTATACATTTGGTCCAACATTTAGAGCTGAAAATTCTAATACAACAAACCATTTAGCTGAGTTCTGGATGATTGAACCTGAAATGGCATTTGCCGATCTAGATTTTGATATGGATGTCATTGAAGATATGATCAAATTCTGTATTGATTATGTTTATGAAACATGTCCTGAAGAAATGAAGTTCTTTAATGAAAGAATTGATACAACATTAGAAGAAAGACTAAATCATGTTCGTAATAGCGAATTTAGAAGAATGCCTTATACAGAAGGTATTGAAATCTTGAAGAAAGCTGTTGAAGATGGAGTGAAGTTTGAAAATTCTAAGATTGAATGGGGTATGGACCTCATGACAGAACATGAAAGATATCTAACAGAAAAAGTCGTTAAGGGCCCTGTATTCTTAACAGACTATCCAAAGGATATCAAAGCTTTCTACATGAGACAAAATGATGATGGCAAAACAGTTGCTGCAGTTGACTGTTTAGTACCTGGTGTAGGTGAACTTGTTGGTGGTTCTCAACGTGAAGAAAGATTAGATGTTCTGGAAGCACGTATGGATGAATTAGGTATGAATAAGGAACATTACCAATGGTATTTAGATCTTAGAAGATATGGTGGTTGCCAACATGCTGGTTTTGGCCTAGGTTTTGAAAGACTTGTTATGTACATTACAGGTATGGAAAATATTCGTGATGTTATTCCTTTCGCTAGAACACCAAGAAATTTAAATTTCTAAAAGATATATCAGGAATGGGTAAGTCAAGTATATCCATTCCTTTTTTAGGAAAAGATTATGTTATACGCAATATCAAAAGCTTCAAAATACTATGGTGCTGAAACAGTATTTGAAGATGTAAATTTTGAAATTAAAGGCACTGAAAAAATAGCCTTAGTAGGCAGAAATGGTTGTGGTAAAACAACATTTTTAAGATGCATGTGTGGAGAAGAAAATTTTGATAAAGGTTCTATTAGTATGCAAAATGGAACTGTTATTGGTTATCTTGCACAAAAGGTCTTAGAACATGATGAGTGGACGGTAGAACAAGAACTCATGACCATCTATCAACCTTTGTTTGCTATACAAAAACAAATGAATGATTTAGAAGAAAAGATGGCTACTGATTATTCAGAAAAAATCATGAATCAATATGCTCAATTACAAGAAAGATTTGAAGCTATGAATGGCTATAACTGGGAATCTGAAATGAAGACGGTTTTTACTCGTTTTGGATTTGATTTAGAAGACCTTAATAAAACAATTGGAACATTTTCTGGTGGACAAAAAACTAGAATAGCTTT
>CAVCCE010000142.1:0-4804 GCA_963600555.1 Duodenibacillus sp. | reverse complement strand
TTTGTTAATTCCTCCTACACTTAAATATTCACGTGTTTTTGAGGAATTCCAAAAAATTGTTTGAAAAGATTTATTCAAATAAGAATAGTAATAAAATGTATGTTAAACTTTATGCGATATGACAATGTTTAATGATACGATTGCGGCAATAGCTACCGCTAATGCAACAGGGGCAGTTTCTGTTATAAGAATATCTGGAGATGAGGCAATATCCATTGCATCTAGTTTGATTGGAAAAGATCTTTCTAATAAAGAAGGATATACCATTACATATGGAACGATCAAAGAGAATGGAGAATCAATTGATGATGTACTTGTTTCTATTTTTAGAGCACCTAGATCTTATACAGGAGAAGATGTAATAGAAATAGGATGTCATGGTGGTCTTTACATTACTAGAAAGATACTATCTTTAGTGATTGGTAATGGAGCTCGCATGGCTAGACGTGGGGAATTTACGGAACGTGCGTTCTTGAACGGAAAGATGGATCTAGCACAAGCAGAAGGCGTAAATGATTTGATCAATGCGACGGATGAAGTGAACGCTAAAAGTGCAATTCATTCTTTAAAAGGTTCGGTTTCTAAGATCTTAAAACCATTAGAAGAAGATCTAACACAAATTATTTCTAATATAGAAGTGAATATTGATTATCCAGAATATGATGATGTACGACAGCTAACAGAAGAAGAAATACTTCCAATGACAGAGAAGTGGTTAGTTGATATTCATAAAGTAATTACAGAAGCTCAAAAGGCTGTGAATATCAGAGAAGGTATTGATACTGTTATTTTAGGTAGACCTAATGTTGGCAAGTCTTCCTTATTAAATGCGTTATTAGAAGAAGATAAGGCTATTGTTACAGATATCGCAGGTACAACAAGAGATATCGTTGAAGGTACTGTTCGATTGGACGGTATTACGTTGAACTTGATTGATACTGCTGGTATCCATGAAGCGAGTGATATCGTTGAAAAGATAGGTATTGATAAGTCTTTACAAGCATTAGATAAGGCAGAACTTGTTATTGTGGTATTAGATGGATCTCAAGAATTAACAGAAGAAGATCATGAATTATTAACGATGACAGAAAATAAGAATCGTATCATTGTTTATAACAAGAATGATAAATCATTTATTCATGAAGGTATTTCTATCTCTGCTATCAATGGTGATGTAGAGGCGTTAACAAACGCAATCAAAGAAAAATATGAAAATGAATTGTATTTAGCGAATACAGATACATTAAATAATGAAAGACAAATTGGTCTAGCTTTACAAGCGGAAGCTAGTATGAAGAATGCAATCCAAACATTAAAAGATGGAATGGAACTAGATCTAGTAACGATTGATCTAGAGAAAGCATGGACATCATTAAAAGAAATCACAGGAAAGGTTGGAAAAGAAGATCTATTAGATGAAATCTTTTCTAGATTCTGTTTAGGTAAGTAAGATGAATGAAATACAGTATTTAGATTCTCATGCTCATTTGATGGGGGAAGAATTTCAAGATGATCTAGAAGAAGTAATACAGAAATGTAATGAAAAGAATGTGAATCATATTATGATCATTACATTAAATAAGAATGAAGCTTTACGAGCAATTGAATTTGTGAAAAGAGATCCAGAAAGATATGTGATTGCGACAGGTATCTTTCCGGAAGATGTAGATAAAGTAACAGAAGAAACATGGAATGATTTTGTAGAGATTGCATCTAGAAAAGAGATTTCTGTTATTGGAGAAATAGGTCTTGAATATCATTGGGTAAAAGATGAAGAAACAAGAAAGAGACAAAGAAAATTGTTTATTAAACAGATTCAATTAGCGAAGTCTTTAAATAAACCAATTGCGGTACATTCTAGAGATGCTGCACAAGATACATTTGATATCATGAAAGAATATCAATGTCACGGATTAGTACATTGTTTTTCTGGAACAAAAGAAATGGCAAAAGAGTATAACAAACTTGGGTATTACATTGCCTTAGGTGGTCCTTTGACATTCAAGAACGCAAGGCATGCGGTAGAAGTTGCAGAATCTATTGATGAAAAGTATTTACTAACGGAAACGGATAGTCCTTATATGGCTCCAGTTCCAGTTCGTGGAACAAGAAATGATCCTTCTAATATTCCTTACATCACTAAGAAAATGGCAGAGGTAAGAGGTGTTAGTGAAGAACATATGGCAGAAGTCATCATGGATAATTGGAAGAGGTATCTTCAATGCAAGTGAGGAAACGTATTCAAGAAGTAATCGTAGTAGAAGGACATCACGATACAGAAAGGTTAAGAAAATACTTTGATTGTGATACGATAGAAACGGGTGGAACGAGTCTTGGTAAAGAAGTGTTGGAAAAGATCAAACACGCACAACAGACTAGAGGTGTTATTATCTTTACAGATCCAGATTCCCCGGGAAATAGAATTCGTCACGCAATCAACCAATACGTTGCAGGTTGTAAGAATGCCTTTGTTATGAAGAAAGACGCAAAAACCGATAAGAAGGTTGGAGTAGAACATGCTGGATTTGAAGTGCTAAATGAGGCATTGGAAAATCTAGTTACTTATGTAGATGAAGGAAATACCTTAACGATGAATGATATGGTTGAACTTGGTTTATCAGGAAATGATAATAGTTCAACATTAAGAGATAAAGTAGGAGATCATTTCCATATTGGTAGTGGGAATGCGAAAACAATGTTGAGAAGAATCAACTTCTCAAATCTAACAAAAGAAGAATTAAGACAGGTTATAGAAGAATGACAAAATTTATATCAACACCATCACGTACAAAAGAAATATTAGAGAAATATGGGATCCATGCGAAGAAAGGTTTTGGACAGAATTTTTTAGTGGATCCAATCATTGTAGAAAGATGTGCGAAAGAAGCACATTGTGAAGGTGCTGTTATTGAGATCGGACCTGGTATTGGTTCTTTAACAGAACAATTAGCTATTTATTCTAAGAAAGTAGTAGCGTATGAAATTGATGAATCATTACCTCCTATCTTAGAAGATACTTTATCAGCATATGACAATGTAGAAATCATTCTTCAAGATTTCTTAAAAGCTGATGTAAAAGAAAAAGTAAATGAATTAAAACAACAATATGGTCAAGTGACAGTTTGTGCGAATCTTCCTTATTATATTACTTCACCTGTATTGTTTAAGATCTTTGATATTGGTGATGACATTCCTTATATTACTGTTATGATGCAGAAAGAAGTTGGGGATCGCTTTGTGGCAAAACCTAATGATAGTGAATATGGAGCTTTATCTGTAGAAGGACAGTACTTATACGACGTGAAAAAATTATTTACTGTACCTGGTAGAAGCTTTAATCCTTCTCCTAAAGTAGATAGTGTCATTATTCAATTCTCTAGAAAAGAAGATGTTGATCTTAATATTGACTTAAATGATTTCTTTGAATTTGTTAGAGCTTGTTTTAAACAAAGAAGAAAGACGATTTATAATAATTTAAAAGAGTATCTAAAAGATGCGGAGAAAACAAAACATGCGTTAGAAGTATCTGGTGTTGATGTTGGAGTTAGAGCGCAAGAACTAGATGTAGATACATTGAAAAGATTATACGAGGCAACTTTATGAAAGAAAGAGCATACGCAAAGATCAATCTTTGTTTAGATGTAGCTAGTAGAAGAGAAGATGGATATCATGAATTGAAGATGATCATGGTTCCAATTGATTTCTATGATCTATTAGAAATGAATCCTGCTAGAGAAACAACTTTATCTTTAAACAGGAGCTATCTTCCGGTAAATGAGAAGAATACGATCATCAAGGCAATCAATGTCATGAAAGAAAGATATCATTTTGATCTAGGATTTGAGTGTAACTTACAAAAACATATCCCAACAAGAGCTGGACTAGCTGGGGGAAGCGCCGATGCTGCAGCAGCGATTCGTATCATTGATCGCATGTTACGATTGAACATGAGTGAAGAAGAGATGATTTCTGTTGGTAAAGAAGTAGGTGCAGATGTACCTTTCTGTTTGATTAATAAACCAGCATATGTAGAAGGAATTGGAGAAAAGATTTCACCATTTCCATGTATCGCAGATTTTGATCTTTTGTTAGTAAAACCTAGAAAGGGAGTTTCCACAAAAGAAGCATTTGAAATCGTTGATAGTACAGAACCAATTCATCCAGATTGTAAAAAGATGAAAGATGCATTGATGACAGCTGACTATGAAGGTGTATTGGATGCATTAGGAAATAGTTTAGAAGATGCTGCGATACAGCTTGTTGAAGATATTCGTAATGTCAAAGAAGAATTAACGAATCGAGGCTTTGATGGCGTATTGATGTCTGGTAGTGGTTCAACAGTATTTGGTATTACTAGAAATAAAGCATTGTTAGAAGAAACAATGCATGAAATGAAAGCTAAAAAATATTTTGTTAGGAAGACAAGGATCGTAGATTCTAGAATGGGGAGAAAACAATGAAAAACGCAATTATCATGGCAGGTGGTAAAGGAACAAGAATGAAGTCTGAACTACCTAAGGTGTTACATAAGATCTTAAATGAACCGATGGCTAAATTGGTAATTGATTCATTAAAAGAAGCAGGTTGTGAAAGAATCGTTACGATTGTTGGATACCAACACGAACTTGTTGAAAAGGCATTGGAAGGACAATGCGAATTTGCGGTTCAAGAACCACAACTAGGTACAGGACATGCGGTCATGCAAGCAAGACAGTTAGAAAATGAAACTGGTATTACATTAGTAGCTTCAGGAGATTGTCCTTGTGTAAAGAGCGAAACATATAAAAAATTATACGAAGAGTTG
>CAVCCE010000141.1:0-4809 GCA_963600555.1 Duodenibacillus sp. | reverse complement strand
CATATTTGGTTCAATGTTTTGTGGTTGTTGCATATCAACATGACATTCATTTACCCTTTTAACAAAGTAAGTAACGCCCAACCATTTATTAAACTTATATCCAAAGTTCTTAAATAAGGCAACAGATTCAAACCCAAAAGAAGCATGAATATGTTCAGAAGGAATATTGCCTTCTGTTACGATTGACACAACAGAACAATACCCATCGATTTCAGCTAGATGTAAGATTTCTTTCATCAATTGAGAACCATAACCTTTTCCTTTACAATCATGATCTAAATAGATAGAAAGATCGGCTGTCCAATTATAAGCAGCTCGTGAGTTAAAAGAATCTAAATAAGCATACCCTAAGATCTTATTATCTTCTTCTAGAACAATAAATGGATACTTCTTTTGAATTCCATGAATTCGATCAGTAAATTGGTCTAAAGTTAACAATTCTTCTTCAAATGTAATCGTTGTATTTTCAATATACCAATTATATATATCTAGGCATGCTTGAATATCTTTCTCTTTTAAAAATCTAATCATCTTTCAAAAACGATTTCTCCATTCATAATGGTCATCATTACCTTCGTCTCATGGATCTCATTTGTTGGAATCTTTGTGATATCACGATCTAATACGACCAAATCTGCGTAATAATCTTCTGTAATCTTTCCAATACGATCATCCATAAACATTTGTTCTGCACCTTTTATAGTGTAAGAATCAATTGCTTGATCAATAGATAAACATTCTTCTTGATTCATTCCTGTTCTAGTTATTGCTAACTCGATTCCATGTAATACATTTGGCAATTCAACTGGTGCATCACTACCATTAGAAGCTAATGTATTTTCGTATAAAGTCTTAAATGGATAAGAGGTCTTCGCTAGTTTTTCACCTACTCTATCCGTTAAGATCTTTGCATCAGAATCAATAAAAATAGATTGAAAATAACAAGCTAATTTCTTTTGAATGATTTGTTCAATTTGATCTTTTCTTAGTATCTGACAATGAACAAGTCCATGATGAAGTGGATTACCTTCATAGATATTACCTTCCATTGCCTCTAATACATCATCTACTGCTTTATCGCCGATACAATGAACAATCGTTGGCATGTTGTATTGATTCGCTAATGAAATAGAAGCATTCATTTCATCAACAGAATAATTCATGACACCTTTTGTTGTAGGATCATCATGATATGGTTCTTTCATAGCTGCAGATCTAGCACCTAATGATCCATCCGCAATTAGTTTTAATGGACCAATACGGAAAAAATCATTTCCTACATCAAATGTATAACCTTCATCTAAGAATTTCGCAAATTCTTCTAATGAAGAAAATTCACATTGTTCATTTACACGAATATTTAATTTTTGTTGAAAGGATAGTTGTTCAAATACATTTAGTACTTTTTCATAGTTTTCTGTTACTGATAAAAAATCATCTGAACCTACTGTCGTTACACCAAATTGATTGGCACATGTGATACCCTTTTGTACATATTCCTTCAATGTAGATTCATCAGGTTTAGGCCAAGCATCATGAACGATGTTGATTGCCATTTCTTCTAGAATTCCTTCTTCAAAGTCAATCGTGCCATCTTCTATTTCCATTTCTTGTTGTATTCCAGCTAACTCTAAAGCTTTTGAATTACAACTCATAGAATGACCACAAGCTCTTGTTACACAAATAGGAATTTCTTTCGAAATAGAATCCAAGAAATCTTTTGTAGGTCTTGTCTTTTCTGTTATAAATTTTTCTTCATTATACCCTCTAGCAATGACCCATTCATTATCTTTGACTTCTTTACATTTGTTATAAAGTTTATCTTTCATATCCTCTAAAGAAGTACAATTAGATAATTGTACACATGAAAGATAAAAACCCAATTCTAATAAATGCATATGAGAATCTACAAATCCTGGTAGGACAAACATTCCATTTAAATCAATCACTTCATCTTGATCAGTTATCTTTTTTAAGACTTCTTCAGTTGTAGAAACACATACGATCTTGTCATCTTCAATTAAAAATGCATCTTTAGCATTTTTATAAATATTTGCATGTATAAAAGCTTTTCTCATAATTACTTGCTCCAAACAAATCTTGTATCATAAAATTGTTCTTCTATTCCAAGAAGTTGAATAATTTCCTCAGGTTTGATTTCCATTCCACCAGGAGCGACGATCCACTTACTTGTTGAATCATTTTTATGATATACGATGCCAATAACATACCCTGTAAATTCATCTACTGGTTCTTCTATTCCAACGACATAAGCATCTTGAAACTCAATATCATCATCTGTGATATCTTCTTTAATAAAACCATAGTTATATGGATATTCAACATCTGACAAAGTAGGATGTAAGGAACCATAAGGTCTATCAATCACTACTGTAACTTTCTTTCCTAAATTATTTCGATCTACAAGATATTCCATCGAAATAACTGTAATTCCACCATCAGAATTTATATCACCTTCAATTTCAAATCCATTAGACAAATAAAAATCCTTTTGATTTCCATATGCATTCACAACGACTCTAGAAATATGAAAAGTACTAGCCTTTTCTTTTAGTGCATCTAATAAGCTACTACCAATATCTTGATGTCTATATTCTTGTTTCACTAAAAGAAATAATATACGAAAGTCTGATGGTTCATATACTAATACACCATTCAAACTTTTTTCTTCGGATATGAAATATTGATATTCTTGTTTATGATCTCCAAAATAGGAAAGAATACCCTTCTTTGTCTCTTCTAACCCAGCATCCTTTTCATTATTCAAAACTTCTTCTACAAAATCATAAACTTCATTTACTTCATTCTTATCTAATTCACGAATCATAGTTCTAGGTTCCTATCAAATAAAGCAGTTGTTTCCTTCACAACATTTTTCATAATAGATTCATTCGCAAATACGACTTCAACAGGTACATTCTTCGCATTAGGTACAGCCACTTCACGGATCTCATTTAAAACATGTTCTTCTTCGCTGCTACTTTCTACAACGATATAGAAACTTCCAGAATGACCAACAACTTTTTGTTTTAGCCATACACGATTGATTTCTTTCGTTTCTTCTGCTCTATCATAAATTGCCATAGCCATCTTTGTAGGATAGACAGTAGGTTCTCCATATTGAACATTCAATGGAGCTGTTGTAGGAGGAACAGTTGGTCTAATTGGTAACTTTTTATTTCCAGCAATGACTGAAACCATGTTCTTAGGAATAACGATATTATCTTTTCCTGGATTAATGATCAAACCAATTGCTTTCGTATTTGGAGCATTTAATAAAGGATCATAATCTTTCACTTGTCTAACGACTTGTTTTGGATGAATATCTTTACCAAAGTTCACCAGTTTTGAATTTTCAATATTTGTGAAAACTGGAAAAAAAGTCTTACCATCATTTGTATTAATCAAATAAAATTTAATTTGTGAAGGATTCGCTGTTTGAATCGTTCCATTTTCTTCTTGTTTAAATTTAACATCAAAATCACAAGGTGATAATAATCTTGCTTTCTTTAATACTTCGGATAATTGTATCTGTTTTTCAGTTGTAGAGCCTTCTTTTAAAGAAGCAATTACATTATCTAACTCTGGATTTTGAATTGGTGGAATCTTTTTATCTGCCATACGAATACCTCACTAACATCAAGAATTATAACTGTTTCATCATCTTTTCTCAACGCATTGCTTCAGAATATAGGTATAATGTTCTTATGATATTTAGAATTTGTTCACATTTCTTTCACTTATTTTAACTATCATAGAATCGTAAATAAGAAAGGTCGTGAAGATTATGACAGAATTTAATCCAAACAATGATGAACCAATCAATGTTCAATACACAGAAAGGCCAACTCCTCCTCAAAAGCCTCGAAAGCAAAAAAAAGCACATAGCGGAGTTATAACGATAGTAACAAGTGTTGTTCTATCTCTGATATGCGGACTTGGCGGAGGATGGTTTGCCTACACGCATCTATCAGGAGGATCAGATAGTAGTGGTACAAAAGTTAAATACTCTTGCGAATCATCACCAAGTTCTACAACATCTGTATCATCAAGTGATTCAGGATCAGGACTTACAACAAGTGAAGTTGCCGCAAAAGCTGCACCAAGCGTTGTAGAAATCGTTACTGAGGTAACATCCACACAATATGGAATGTTTGGTGGAACATATACTTCTCAAGCTGCTGGTAGTGGTGTCATTATTTCTTCTGATGGTTATATCATCACAAACAACCATGTTATTGAAGATGCAAGCTCAATCACTGTCACAACATATGACAATAAAGAATATTCTGCAACTCTTGTAGGAACTGATGAAACTAGTGATATCGCTGTTATTAAAGTAGATGCTACGGATCTAGTAGCTGCTACGATTGGTGATTCTTCTAAATTAGAAGCTGGTGATACAGCAGTCGTTATTGGTAATCCTTTAGGTACATTAGGTGGTACTGTTACAGATGGAATCATTTCATCTCCTTCTAGAGAAATGGTCATCAACAATCAATCTATGGAATTGATTCAGACAAATGCTGAAATCAACTCTGGAAACTCAGGTGGTGGTATGTTCGATGGTAACGGAAATCTTATTGGTATCGTAAATGCTAAGGATTCTGGTACAACAAGTTCTGGAACGGTAATTGAAGGAATTGGATTTGCAATACCAATCAATACAGCTATGGATGTAGCGGAAGAATTAATGAACTATGGCGAAGTTACAGATAGAGCTACATTAGGTGTTTACTTACAAGAAGTATCTACTAACTATTATGGTTATACAGCTGGCCTTTATAT
>CAVCCE010000140.1:0-4825 GCA_963600555.1 Duodenibacillus sp. | reverse complement strand
AAAGATGTTGATTCTAAATAGTTTGATACCAATTACTGCTACCATTTTGCTACCACTAGAAATATAGAACAAATATACAGTAAACAAAAATAGTTACGTTGTGTAATGAAGTGATATAAAACGTAAACAAATATGTTAACTGTATGGAACTTATTATGGAGCTCGAGTAATTTTATTCTATCAATTTATGCATTGTTTTATATAATGTTTATAGAAAGTTGTGGGAAGAATATTATGTCAAATAATGAATTAAAACTAAGAGAAGGTAATGAAGTTGAACTACTATCAGATAATTTGTTGACTGAAGCACGTTCGGTTATTGAAGAATCTAATACACTACATGTTCCTGTGGTGGAATTATCTGTGTTAGGTGCTGGAGTTGCTTCATTAATACCTTCTTTAAGAACAGTTACTACAGATATTGATGCTGAGGGATTATATAGAGTGGTTAATAAAGGTGCTGGAGATGTATTGAAAGCTAGTAAAGATGGTACTGCATGGGGTGCAATAAAGACTGCTGATGGTGCGTCAAAGATGGCAAAACTTAAAGAAGTAGGATCTATTTCGTCAACTACGAACGTTCCTATTGATCCAACTACAATGATGATGGCAGTTGCATTGTATTCTATTGAAAAACAATTAGACAACATTTCTGAGATGCAAAAACAGATTTTAGATTTCTTAGAAGTAGAGAAAGAGTCTACAATCAAAGCTGATATTCAAATGGTATCTAAAACATTAACTGATTATAAATATAATTGGAATAATACACTTGAGTGTAGTAGTAATCACTCAAAGATGGTAGATATACAGCATAAGGCTTTAGCCAATATCAACTCCTATAAAACAAGAATTGATGAAATCATTCAAAAGAAGAAATTATTTACTGTGCAATCCGATGTAGATAAAGCTTATGCAAGTTTGCAGAAAAACTTTAGATATTACCAACTATCAATCTATTCTTATTCATTAGCTTCTATAACAGAAATCATGTTAAGCAAGAACTTTAATGAAAAGTATATTCAGGGTACAAAAAATCAAATTCAACAATTTTCTAATGAGTATAGAACGAAATTTACAGACTGCTCTACTTATTTGATGAAAATGAGTTATAAGGCCATTGATACAAGTGCAATGAAAGAACTTGGTAAAGCGGAAAAAGTGGTAGGGAATGCGATAGGAGCAATTCCAATAGTAAATAAAGGAACTGTAGATGAATTCTTATTAGATGGTGGTAATCATTTGAAAAGCAAGGCAAAGAAACTTGAACAGAAATCTGTTCAGAAATTTGCTACATTAAGTAATCCTAGAACAAGTATGTTTATTGATGGCCTTGATAACATGAATCAAATCTATAATCATACAGATGAAATATGTTTTGATAGTAAAAATATATATTTGATAAACAAACAACAACCACTTGCATTAGAAAAAGAAAAGTGAAAATAGTCCTTAGTACGTGATAAGCGTATTAAGGACTATTTACTAATTAAAAGCTGATTTGAAGAAACTTTCTTTCTTTAAAAGAGTTGGTAAATAAGTTTTTAGGATATTGAAATACTGGTATTGACATTCTTTTATCTTTTGATAATTGTCAGTATTACTTTCTAATTTTCTAACTTCATTATCAATACTATCAATCTCATTCATCATTTTTTTATATGTTTTCTTTGATGATTGATCCTCTAGTAATATTTCGAGCTGAGAATTAATAGCATAAATTAAATCGGGGTTATCTGCACTATATTTTGATGATGCAAATTGTATTGCTTTTCTGTTTTGAAACAATTTATCAACTTGCTTGTTGCTACCTGTTTCATAATCAATAGAAACACCTGGTTGAACGTTATAACAGTAAACATTAAAACAAATACCTTTTCCATTATCTTCAATTGAATAAGCTTCTAATTGCACGCCAGATGCAACTTTATTTTCACCTTGATAAAAAGGAGTAGCTCGATAATAGACATGATTTTCAGTTGTTTTGATATAGTTCATGACTTCAGTTTCTTTGACTAGCATTGATTCATTTAAATATCTTGTCCCTGTAATCAAGTTGACGACTTTATCAGCACCACCAAGCACGTGAGCAAATAAATGACATCTGTTGTATACTTGCGAAGTTTTAATTAAGCTAGAATAATTATGTTGATTCCATCCAGTAGGATTGATTTTATTGATATCAGCTCTAGCCTCGACCAAATCCGTTTTATCCTTTCCTGTAACTCCATAAACAGCACCAGCACGATTATATTCATCTAATCCTGTATAATAAATTTCTGCTTCTGTGTTTGTCTTTTGTTCTGAAGTGAAAGAAGGTATTCCACCATTTATCTCAACAGTTGCTTTACCTGAGTAAGAGGGAATTTCTTTGTTTCCAGCAATTACATTTGTTGATGAAGGATCATCAGCTAAGTAATCTGAAAGAATATGAAAGTAATATAACAGTGCAGACATACTTTCACTCTTTTCGGTATTGAAAACATTACTGAATAGACCAAAATCAAAAACTTTATTGACTGCGGATTTTAAAATCTTCTTTCGATTGGTTTGTTGTTCTTTAACCTTGCTTGATTCATAGTTCCATTTTTTATGTGAGCATTCATCAAGATATGAGTTTTTAATATTGATATCATCGAGTGAAGATATACTAGATGCTTTATTCTTAATCAAATAATTTAGATTTTTTTCACCATTTTTATCAGCTTGTTCACTGCATAAATATAAAGCATTTTCTAAAATCTTTAGATTTGTATTAGAAGATTTACTGCTTGCAGAACTACCTAATAATAATTGTGCGATATAAGTATTTGTTTGTTCTTCATCGCATGCATAGATCTCAACATTTATTTTTGGGAATAGCATCAATATGGATAAGATCAAACATATTATTTTTCTCTTCATAGTGTTTTTCTTTCAAAGCTGATTCCATCAAAGATAAATAGGTTCTTTGTGCTTGAAGCTTCATATTGGAATTCAATGGCATCATCAGAAGAAGATGTAGGAGATACTTGGATCGTAATTATATCTCCAGCTTTAAATTCATATTTCTTTGCGGTAGAACTTTTGAATGTTGCAGTAAATTCACTACATGTTTGAGAATTCTTAGGTCTCTTAACTTTTGAAATCGTCCAGTCATCAATTACTTTTGCTTCTTTTTTGCTGCGTGTTACAGAGATGCTAATACTAGATTGATCTGATACATAGTTAGATGGAATTGTAATCGTGCTTCCATCAAATGTTACATCAATATTATTAGAATCAATCTCAGTATCTTTGTTGAACCAGAATTTACTATCAATAGAATCTGATAGGAATAGATTATTTCCACTCTCATGAAGGATGTTATCAATCGCTGTTTTATCAGTATCTGAAATATTTATCATATCTGCTAATGCAAAGAGTAGATCACAGTTGAGATACAATGCTTCACTAACTGGTGGTAATTCTGTTTTTCTTTCTTCTTTAATAAGCTTGTTATATTTTTTGATTTCGTTCTTTTCACGTTTCGTGGCATCTTTGTCCGCTTTCTTTTCTTTGACATCAGCAAGATAAGTGTTGTTTAGTTCTTTTTGATCATCCACAAGGATATTTACATTATCTTTGATTATTTCATATGCGTTATTGAGAAAAGTATTATTTTCGCTAATTGAATATAAATCAATGTATGTTTGTGCAACAAAGTATCTTAATGACCAATCCTCATCTTTTGTATTCTGAATAATTGTTTCACAACAATTTCTTGCGTAACTGATATATTTATATTCTTCTGTTGACTTCAATGTTTCTTTTGCTGAAAGGATTGCCATAGGTAAAATATTTGCATAATCTGTATCTTTTCTTAAATAACTAGGATTGATATCCTCATATTCTTCAACAGAGTCAAGACATTTCTGATAATCGCCATGATTATAATAATCTTTAGCTAATTCCAACCAGTAGTGGCCAAATTTCTTGAAATCATTAGAATGAGATTTAAACCATTCAATTTTACTATCTAGCTTTGTATCAGATTTATTAGACCATTTAACAAAGTCTTCAATAGATTCCTGGTTTAAAGCATAATTACCTGGCAAATCATATTTTCGGACCATGTTTAACATATAATCTAATGCATCTTTTGTATCATTGTGAAGAGTTGCGGCTTCCTCTTCATCTAATTCCCATCCATCTTGGATATATTGAAGATCGGCTTGAGAGCTTGCAGATTTATAGCTAGATATAGAGTCTGTTGCCATATATAAAACTGAAACAATTGATTGAAGTGGATTTGTTGATTGGATTCCACTTAAAAGGCCTAGAGGATTGGGTATTGCTTGACTAATTAGCTGTGCTTGGTTCTGTTCATATACGTATTCAATTCTCTCTCGTTTAACGTCAATCATTCTATATTCTTCAATAGTATCCATTAAATTAGTGATTCTGCTTTGAGTTTGTTCATCAACAGAATTAGGATTTAAATCATTAACTAAAGAAGAATATGCTGATTCTAGGAATACTTGATTTCCAGAAGATGCATTGATTTTTTGTGTTAAAACAGACATGTAGTTCAACATGTTGATAGAATTCTTTTGAGTATCAGTAAGTTCACTTTGATTTAGATGTGATGTATTACTTGCATCTTCTAAATCAACATTGGATGTAGCATAAATAAATGTTCCATTTGTTAAAGAAATGGACGAAACTAAAAATAATGATAAAGCTTTATTAAATATAGACATAAAGGCCCCTCCTCTATATTTATTATCTATATCCATTATATACGAAAATTATTTCGCTTAATTAATCAAAAAAGGACTTAACTGTACATAATTAGGTACAGTAA